>DAOVGE010000106.1 GCA_030672605.1 Methanosarcinales archaeon | reverse complement strand
GTGGAGGCGCCGCCGCTCCCCGCGGACTACACACGCTACTCCGAATCGCTGGCTCACGTCATGGCGCACGACCCGAGCTATGAAGAGGCAGTTCTCATGCCACTCGATGTCGATGTTGATCCTGACAGCGGGCTTGTCTATATCACCTACCACGGTGGGCATGGGGCAAATGTGTACACAAAGACCGGTGACTTTGTCGGGCATGTCGGTGTGGCTGACATCGATTCCGGCGGCATCATTGCGGGTCTCAATCTCGACATCGTGCCAACCGGTGCAAGCGACAGAAAGCACGTAATCCTCGGAGATGGTCACGGCTGGTCGGTTGCGGTGTATGGGGTAACAACACTACAAGACCCGTGGGAAGACTTTGATCCCAACCACTTGCCGACCCATATAATCGACATCTCTGGCAAGTACACCTGCACAAACGAGGCATTCTACGCTGACCCCGAAGGGGCACTATCCGCCGAGTTTGGTCTCCCTTATCAAGAGGAAGGCGGGAACTGGACTTTTGAGCAGCATGGATCCTTGTTGATTGTGACCGTTGAGGAAGGTTCTGAAGAGTTCTTCTGCATCGGATCCACTGCTGGGGATAACATAATGCTCTCGTTCGCTGGTTGCCAGGACGTTCCGGAGATGGGGATGATGCGCTTCGAAACTACTTGGACTGGGAATGTTCTTTATTGCGGAGAAAAGATTGTCCTGAACGCCATCATGCGCGGGTATGGCGATGATTGCAATCTGGTGTGCAATTGGGCAGGCACCCAGGTACTGAGGCGGGCGGAGACTGAGTGAAAGTGCGCTCGAGTGAAAGCGTTGGGCAGATTTGAGCGTGGGTGCTTACATCTGACCCTTGCTTTTTCTTTTTCAGAGAGAAATTCGAGACTTATTATTATTTTCTGGGCACATTGGATTGTCTTATGTAAGCACAACTGCTATAATGGGGCACCATCGATCTGAAAAGTAATTTACACCGTTAATCTGCGTAATCTGCGTTAATCAGTGGCAAATAAAACTTTTAGCCACAGATTAACACCGATTTCACGGATTTCGCCAATCCAATCGCACCAGTGTTTGCAGGATCGGTATCCTGTTTTTCAGCCGACCAGAAGAAATTAAAAGTCTCTTGCGCAGTAGCAGACGAAATGCCTGCTATAAAACAGCCGGTCGGAATTCCAGTTCCTGTACCTGCAGTAACACTTGCTGATATATATTTCGTAACACTTATAAGTGAATAAACAAATAGCAGAGTGCGCATGATGCCCCAACAACGTTCGGGAATGGTACGGTATCAGGCTTCCCGCGCCTCTATTCATACTCTGATGGATCGTACATGAGTGGTCGCGGAGGTGAGCATACTGACACAGAGTCATGCGCGCACGTAGCAAACCGCCATTGCGCATGCGCACTGCTCACAAGTCTGTCTGCGAGATGACCGGATAACGTTTCGGACGGGCTCTAAGTGCGGAGTTCAATGGCAGAAAGGAGATAACAACTAAATGAATACAAAAACAGGAACTGTACTTAGTATATTGATCGTAATAACGTCTGTTATGGGATTGTCTGTAGCAGAAGTAGCAGGATCCGCAGAAACGGGATTTTGCGGATCGCATGCAATGATGCCACTTCTGGACTTTACGGAAGGTGGACATCTGGAGACCGATTTCGGCGCCAACCTGACGGCAGAATGGTGGTACCTAAACGGAAAGTTGAGTCTGGTCGCTGACGATGGCGCCGAAGTGAATGACCTGGGGTTCTTTGCCGTTCTGGCGCATCAGGAATCGCCTATGCTCATCGATCTGAATGGGGCACAGCTCTCCCATCTACTCACGTTCTCCGGGCTTTTTCCCAACAATGAGACGCCGACATTCTATTATGCCGAGACCTACATTCCACATGACACGGTCAGCCATTTCGTATCATTGCATACGCCTTTTGTGTACTTTGGATACCCTGGTGGCTTGCAGAAGTTCTGTGGCGCAGCACTCACCGGATACCGGTTGAATTATAAATCTGACGTCGTGGATGCCGATCTGGTCTTCTGGCCTGTCGCGGAGAAGACGATCGACCAGGCAGATCAACCGCTCAACTTTGTCACTTATGAGCATTCATACGGCACCCTCAGCGGTTCGATTGTTCTGAACAATAAGACATACCGGGTCAAACGCGGTGGCGGAGAAGGATATATGGACCACATGATTCCCAGCAGCAGCCAGCCATGGCCAATGGATATGCATGGATGGAGCTGGTCTGAAGTTACGGCAGGGGACTATCAGGCGGTCATCTACGCGGTCAGGAGTTTGACAGATGGTTACGAGAACTATTCGTACAAACATCTGACATTGCTGAAGGTGGATAAGTATTCCGGAAAGGTGATTGCGGAATACTCGGGTGATGAAATAACGATCATAGAGTCGGATTGGATCAATGAAATTGAGTTTAACAGGTGGAGACCGGCTACAGTCACCTATTCAACCCCTGATTGGAATGTTACGGTCAATGCCGAGAGCGTTGCGTATTTCAACCAGACCCTCCCCGGAAATGCCGGGTTTGTTGATTTCGCGGCGTTCCAGCCATGTAATGCAACGATCAAACATAAGAGTTGGACTGCGGTTCGGAAAGGGAGTGCGTTCAACGAGTATCTGGTCACTGATCTGGGCGTGCAATAGTAGTGGTTGAAATGGGCTGAACGTGACTGGAATGATGGAGCCACCCGGGGCAGTGGCTCCTCTTTGGGTCTTTGTGTACCATCGCGTTGCAATGCAAAAACGACCAGTCATATCGGTTATTTACCAGAGCTCACCCAACTTTGGTTTCAAGGGGTTTGTTATGAATTTAGTCTATTAGACTTGTTGCGATATAAAATCCTATAAAATACAGCATTCTAAGGCGTCCATTGCTCCGTGCATATTGCTCCTTTTTATGGATATCCCTTCTCCGGGCTTTTCCAAATTATTTCGCAACAAGTCTAATAATCGCACTTTGTGACCTTTTCCGCTTCGAGTGAACAGAACTCCCCGGAACCGAAAGGAATACATCACATAATATCAGATACCGGCAGCATGAACGTGAGAGATGTCATGCACGAAGAGGTCGTCACCTGCCAGATTGACGACGCCATCAGGACGGTCGCATCGTCGTTGAAGCGTCACGGCATAAGTGGTATGCCAGTCATGGATGGTGACCGGCTGGCTGGAATTGTTACCGAGTCTGATGTACTGAAATTACTCGAACTTCCTGAGCACAGCAGGAACCTGTGGCTCCCGAGCCCGCTCGAGATAATCGAGATTCCGCTGCGCGAACTGATTGGATGGGATGAAGCAAAGAGGGCGCTTGCGGACGTCGGTGAAAAGCCGATACGCACGATCATGACGAAGCATGTGCGTACAATCTCGCCGGATGATTCAATCGAAGCTGCAAGCGCGCTGATGGTGAATCACCGGATCAACCGGCTGCCTGTGCTTGACGATTTTCGCATGGTGGGAATTGTCACGCGGGGCGATATCGTCCGCGGGCTCTCCGGTGAGAACGCAGCTGTCTGACCAAGATCACAGGACATTGAACTGGCTCGGCTGTACAACCGTCCAGTCGATCTTCGTTTCGTTCTTGTCGTACAGCGTCACACGCAGCGGTGCTTCGGGGAGCTCGGACGGCATGGCATCCACCACGAGGTATGCCGTGTCTCCGACATTTATCTCCATATCCTTTTTTGTCTTGCCGAAGAAGAGCCGCTTCTTTGACGCCTTCCGCTCTACCACTATGTTATTCCAAGTCTTGCCTTCGTTGATCGCTATGATCTCACAGGGGATTCTTTTTTCAGTCATGATTGGGATGTTTTAACACATTCTGTTGGGTCAGTCTCACGACACTCTGACTGCCTGAGAGCTGCAATATCTACTGTTTCCTGGTTTTGCTGATTCATCACAAAGCACCATCCTCTCAATATTACTTAAGATTGTTTGCCGAACCAGCTGTTCTGCTGACAAAAGACCCGGATCTTCCGGAACGCGTTGCTTCAACCAAAACTACCACATATATTCACTCTGAATCGCTACCACCTCTGAGCTGTCCCGCGCATGTGCATACTCGTCCAGCAGTTCGCGGTTCAGTTCGTGGAACGTGTGCCCCCAGTTGAACTTTTCGAGGACCAGCCTGGATTGCTCGGGCTCGCCCATAATGTAGAGTGCAGCAGCGAATGCCTCAGCAGTTGTGAGCTTGAACGGCTTTCCGAAGTTAACAGGGTTCGCGGCAACCAGATACGGAAGCGCTCTCTGTTTTACGTGGCGAAGACTCCTGAAAATCTCTTCTGCGTGTTCCCACGAAATGTCCAGAGCAGAGATTCCTTTGCATGCCTGCGCATCATCAGGCGCGAGCGCCCTCTCTGAGAACGGGCTGAGCAGTATCGATCTGCGCGGCAGTTCTGATGGGCTCCGCTTCTGAGCCAGCCCGAACCGCAACAGTTTTCGCCCCGTGCATCTCTTCGGATCGCACTGGTTTGCGTGGTACAGGTAGAGAGGGAGCATGTTTTTTGGTACTTACTCAATATTGTGTGGATATCCACACATAAAACCACGAGATTGCACAAGATTGGCACAGAAATCTTGTAAATCTTGTGGGAATGGCTGCGCCGCTGCTTCGCAGACTGTGTAATCTTGTGGTTCCTAACATACAGTACTGAACACGTTCATTTTCGCCACTTATCACTCGCTATTCACAGATCCTCTGGTATATCCTCTGATAAACGTCAGAGAGATCCCCCTTGTCGTATCTGTACACGTCCTTGTCGAGACTCACAATCTCGCCATTCTCGTATGAATCCAGGTCCCAGAACCGGCAGCCATCCGGAGTTCCGAGTTCATCGGCAAGCAATATCTCGCCCGCGGAGTTCTTACCAAACTCGATCTTAAAGTCTGCAAGGATGATTCCCTTATCAGAGAGGCGTCTCTTCATAATATTGTTCACCTTTCTCGTACATTCCGCAATTGAGTCCAGTTCCTCGCGTCTGAGCCAGCCATTCTTCATGATCTCTTCATGATCGATCGGTCGATCCACAGCCTCGAACTTGGTTGTGAACTCGACGATCGGGTCGAGTATCTTTGCGCCAAGACGTGGTTCGATTCCTGCGGGGACGGCGTCTCCGCTCTCATGTCGTCTCAAGAGCGATCCTGCAACAAAATTGCGACAGATCACCTCGACCGGGATTATCTCGAGATGTTTGACTTCCATCGTGTTTGGCGGGACGAACGCACGGAAATGCGTTGGTATGCCCTCGCTTTCCATGATCTCGAACCAGTACGCAGATAATTTGCAGCATATCTCGCCCTTGTGCGCGAACTCGTCCTTCTTTACCCCGTCGAACGCGGTTGTGCGATTCGTGAATTCGAAGAACGTCTTTCCGTCCTTTTTGATGATGTCCTTCGATTTACCTGCCCGCTCTCTGATCTCGGTTGTCATGACATTCTCTGATGCGCACCAAAAGATATAAAGTATGCTGCCACAAGTGTTTACATCCGCGGCTGTAGTTTAGCGGTATGACATGAGCTTCCCAAGCTTGTAACCCGGGTTCGAATCCCGGCAGCCGCATACGTACATGGTGATATCATGGACAAGGGAATCATATACTTTGAAGAACCGGGTGCTGCCAACACGGACGAGACCGTGAGAGCCGCTGTTGAGCGGGCATCCGAACTTGGAATCAAGCACATCGTTGTTGCAAGCACCACCGGATCAACCGGAATTAAGGTTGCTAAGGCAGCAGAAGGAACAGACATCGAAACAATCGTTGTGACGCTGCATTACGGCGCAAGAGGCTCAGAAAAGTGGTTAGTCGATGATCTCAATCTCAAAACATTGCAGGAGATGGGCGCAAGTGTCTTCACACAGACGCACGCCCTCTCAGGAGTTGAGCGGTCGTTTTCCGACAAACTCGGCGGAGCAAGCAGATCCGAGACCATTGCGGCAGTTCTGAGGAGCCTCTTTGGGATTGGATTCAAGGTGGCTGTCGAGATTACGATCATGGCTGCCGATTCGGGCATGATCCCTGTTGGCAACGACTCCGAGATCATCGCAATCGGTGGGACGAGTACCGGCGCTGATGTCGCGTGCGTGATCCGACCCGGGCATGCAAACAGCTTTTTTGATATGCAGGTGCGAGAGATCATTGCGATGCCGAGGGTGAAGTGACGGGTCGTAGGAAGAGAGGGATATAATGGACGACATTGGAATTATTGGCGTCGGCGGATACAATGAGATGGGTCGGAATATGACCGCTGTGCACGTTGGCAAAGACATAATCATTCTTGACATGGGGCTCCGTCTTGACCAGATACAGATTCACGAGGATGTGGAGACCGAACGGATGCATTCGCTCGATCTGATCAAGATGGGTGCGATACCGGATGACACCGTGATGAAAGGGGTGGACGGAACGGTTCGCGCAATCGTCTGCACGCACGGGCACCTCGATCACATCGGGGCGATTCCGAAGCTGGCGCACAGGTACCGTGCACCGATCATCGCAACACCATATACAATCGGTCTGATCAAGCAATTGATTAAGTCGGAACGGAAGTTTAACGCAGAAAACAAGCTAATATCGATGCATGCGGGCGATGTGAGGGATATCTCACCAAATCTGTCCATAGAATTCATTCGGGTGCAGCACAGCACGCTGGACTGCGTCTTTGTTGCGATACATGCTCCGCAAGGCGTTCTGTTGTATGCCAACGACTTCAAGATGGACCGGACACCGACACTGGGCGAGCCACCAGACATACCTCGACTCAAACAGATCGGAAAGGAGGGCGTATTTCTGATGATAACAGAGAGCACCAATGCGGCAATCTCCGGAAAAACGCCGTCAGAGCGCATCGCAAAGGAGATGCTCCACGATGTTCTCACCGGAACCGAGGAAACTAAGTCAGGAGTCATCGTGACCACTTTTTCATCACATGTCGCAAGAATCGATTCGATCGTTAAGATCGCAAAGAAGATGGATAGAATCCCGGTACTCCTGGGGCGCTCGATGGATAAATATGTGAAACTGGCAAAGAATATGGGATATGTGGAGTTTCCGGATAATCTGAATGTGTATGGCACACGCAAGACGATAGACAAAGCGCTTGCGAGAATCGCAGCCGAAGGGAAGGATAAATACCTCCCGATCATGACAGGGCATCAAGGAGAGCCCGGGGCTGTGCTTGACCGTGTGGCTGTGGATGGTACGGACTACCGGATTGAAACCGGGGATAAGGTCATATTTTCCGCAAATGCCATACCAACACCGGGAACACTTGCAAACCGTTACGCAATCGAGACGAAATTGAGGATGAGGGGCGCACGCATCTATGATAAGGTTCATGTCTCAGGGCATGCCTGCAGGGAGGATCACTGGGAGCTCTTGCGCATGATAAATCCGGAGCACGTGATCCCTGCGCATGGCAGCATCGTGATGCATGGTTCGTATCTTGAAATAGCTGAATCTGCGGGATATGTGCTCGGGGACACCATCCATCTGCTCAGAAACGGGGAGGAACTGGTTCTCGGATGATAGTATGAATGAACTGTTCGAAAGCGAACTCGCAAAACGTGGCGACATAGTTTATGAGTATATCAGATCAGATAGGCAGAGAAAGCGGTTTCACGGGAGGGATGTTCACGACTCAGCATACCTGTATCTGGATGGTAAGCGCGGCAAGTCGCTCCGACCAGCTGTTCTGCTCTTCTCATGTGGTGCAGCCGGCGGCAACGAAGAGATCGCACTTCCCGCGGCGGCGGCAATTGAGATATTTCACACATGGACGCTCGTGCATGACGACGTCATAGACCGGGACAGCATGCGGCGTGGCGGATACACCGTGCACGAGGAATTTCGCAGGAGAGCGGTTGAACTCGGCTACGATAATGACGCTGCGGCGCGCTATGGCACATCGATTGCGATACTTGCCGGAGATGTCCAACAGGGCTGGTCTGTCTCGCTTCTATCCGAACTCGAGGAGCGCGGCGTCGACTCCGACGTCGTGCTGCACCTGATCAGAATGATGGAGACCGACGTTGTGCTGACGCTCCTCTCAGGGCAGACCCTCGATGTCCAGTATTCGAGGGCTCCGATAGAATCGCTGAGCGAGGATGCGATCCTCGAGATGCTCTGGAAAAAGACAGGAGCGCTGTACGAGTTTTCCGGAAAAATGGGTGCGATGATCGGGCTCAACACAAAAGACGAGGGGAACGAGCTGGTTCATTCGATATCGCAGTTCACAGGCAGATGCGGTACCGCATTCCAGTTGCAGGACGACATCCTTGGCGTTGTCGGGGATACAAAGAAACTCGGAAAAGTGGTCGGTTCAGACATTAAGGAAGGGAAACGGACGCTCATCGTATACCACGCCTTCACGAATGCGGATTCTGCGCAGAAGCGGCGATTATCGGAAACACTCGGAAACGAGGGCGCGTCGGATGCGGAGGTGGGCGAGGTCGTGGACATCCTATCGGATATAGGCAGCATCGAATATGTGAGTGCGCTCGCTGATCGGCACATTGGAGAGGCGAAGAGCCACATAGAACGGATACCGCAGTCCGGATACAGGGATCTTCTGCTGATGTGGGCGGAGTATATGGTCAAAAGGGATTTTTAGGGACGCAATCGAATTTTTTGTGATGGTCAGTCGGATGTGCAACAGCACGAAAGACGTGGGGACGTGGGTTAACGATGTCCTTCGCGTTAACTCGAGAACGCGAAGACGCAACGGCGCAATGCTGCAAAGAACAAAACCCCCCCCCTGTTGGTGATCATGTTGTATTGGCATCGGTCGCTCTCGTGTTCATGGTCCGATTGACCATTACAAAATTTCCATATACTTCGCACCGCCACAAATTGAGCTTTTTTGATGGTCGGTTGGATGACAACAACATGAAGGACGTGATGACCGAGATAATCCCCTTCGCGTCTCTGCGCCCTTGCGCCTTCGCGTTAAATCGAGAACGCAAAGACGCGAGGGCGCAATGCCGCAAAGAACGAAAATCGCAGTTTATGCCGGTGTCGAGTATACTTCCTCGAGATCATCTGTGAGCTATACTCCCTAAAAGCCCCTCCTAAAATTCGAACATGCTCAATACTATCTGGTAGAAACCACAAGATTACACAGTCTGCGAAGCAGCGGCGCAGCCATCTTCACAAGATTTCTGTGTTAATCTTGTGTAATCTCGTGGTTTTATATGTGGATATCCACACAATATTGAGTAAGTACAACACAGGTATTTAACCACAGATTGCACTGATCTCTGCCATTTACTGACTGACAAAGTCACTCGGCTTCGGTATTCCCGGCTTCAAGCCCTTTCTTGTCCGGATCTGCTTCACAACGTCAGGCAACAGGTTCTTCGGGAGTGACTCGAACCCTGCGAACTCTGTACTCCAGAGCGCCCTACCCTCGGTTGCGGATCTGAGATCGCCCGCGAATCCGAACAATCCGGAAACCGGTGCCTTAGACTCGATGTCTGTGACGTCGCCTTCCTGCGTCATGTTCAGTATCGCGCCTCTCCGTCCCTGAATCTCTGATATTGCTCCGCCCATGTGATCCTGCGGCACCTGGATGAAGACCTTCTGGAATGGCTCGAGCAGTGTCACATCCGCCATCAGAATACCTGCCTGAATCGCCTGCCGCACTGCCGGGATCACCTGCGCAGGACCGCGGTGCACGGCATCCTCGTGAAGCTTGACATCGACCAGTCTCAGTTTGATGCCCTGACAGGGCTCTCTTGACATCGGACCTGCAGTCGTTGCCTCAACGAATCCCTCGATTATCAGTTCCATTGTCTCACGCAGGTACTGAACACCTTTGGTCATATCGATCAGTATGTTCGATTCCGAGATTGCGGTGATTCCTTTTGCCTCGTCCTTGTCCATCCCTGCCCCAAGCAGTTTGTCGCGCCTCTCGATCTTGTCCATGCGCATGGTGATCTCGCCTGATTTGATCAGGTCAACGACACTCAGTTCCAGCGGTTCCACTTCGATATAAAATCGGTTGTGCCGGTTCGGTGATTTGCCCTCGACCGGTCCGGCTCTGCCAGTCACAGTCTCACGGTAGACAACAATCGGCTCGGACGCCGTGATCTCGACACCCTTGTCCCTCTCGATTCTGTGACCGATGACCTCAAGATGCAGTTCGCCCATTCCCGCGAGCAGGTGCTCGCCGGTCTCCTCGTCGATTTTGACCTGTAGCGTCGGATCCTCCTTTGAGACCTGCCTCAAGACCTCAATTAGCTTTGGGAGGTCTCGCATGTGCTTTGCCTCGACTGCGACCGTGACAACAGGCTCGCTCGCATGTGTGATCATCTCAAACGGATACATATCCCTGAGTGATGTTGCAGTGCTGCCCACAATCGCACTCTTGAGACCTGTTACTGCTGCTATGTTTCCTGCCGGAATCTTCTCGACATCGACCCGCTCAGGTCCCATAAAGACTCCGACCTGCTGAATCCGATCCGTTTTTGCCGAGCCTGATACGTACAGTTCCTGACCGCGCTGAAGCGTTCCGCTGAAGAGCCTGCCTGTTGCAATCTCACCTGCGTGCGGATCTCGTGTGATCTTTGTTACCATGAGTGCAACATCGCCGTCGGGATCGCATGCAGCCATCTGCTTCCCGATCTCGGAATCCGCGTCGCCGTGCCAGATCACAGGAACCCGTCGCTTCTGAGATACAAGTGGATTTGGCAGATGCTTGATTATCATATCGTTCAAGACTTCGTGGAGCGGGCATTTCTCTGCAAGCGCCTTCATATCGTTGTCCTTGCAATATTGGAATACCTCGTTGAAACCTATCCCGCTTTTTTTCATGTAAGTAACGCTTATCGCCCAGTTATACAGTGCTGATCCGAATGCTACGGTTCCGTTCGCCGCATCGAGACGCCACTCTTTGTATTTCTCCTCGCTCATCCCTTTGATCAACTTGTTCACATTGTCGATCACCTTTCCGAGCTTGATCTGCATCGTCTCGGAATCGACCTGCAGCTCATTGATCAGTCGATCGACCTTGTTGACGAAGAGTACAGGTGTCACGTTCTCCTTCAATGCCTGCCTGAGCACAGTCTCTGTCTGTGGCATCGCGCCCTCGACAGCATCAACCACGACGACCGCGCCATCAACGGCGCGCATCGCTCGTGTGACATCGCCTCCGAAGTCCACGTGCCCGGGAGTGTCTATGAGATTGATTAAGTATTCCTCGCCCTCGAACTCGTGCACCATCGATACGTTTGCAGCATCGATTGTGATGCCTCGCTCCTGCTCCTCCTCGTCGGAATCCATGAAGAGTTGCGTACCCGCAAGTTCCTTTGAGATCATGCCAGCGCCCGCAAGCAGATTGTCTGTGAGCGTTGTCTTGCCGTGATCAATATGTGCAACAATACCTATGTTTCTGATCTGCTCGGGCTGGTCCATCAGGTCCCGAACACGTTCAACCATTTTTTTCTTTACGCCCATATATCGTACCTCTAATTAAAAATATTAGATCGCAAACACATAAAGATTCCTGTGGTATTAAGTGTTGTCATGCATCCGCAGCATCCGCATTGCAAGATGCGCGGCATTAGTCCCATTATCTATTCCGACACATGCCACAGGCACGCCAGGTGGCATCTGCACAATCGAGAGCAGCGCGTCAAGCCCTCCGAGTTTCTTTGCCACCGGAACCCCGATCACTGGTCGGTCAGTCCTTGCAGCGATTGCGCCGGGAAGCGCAGCAGATAAGCCGGCAACCGCAATGAAGACCAACGCGTCGCTCTCTCTCACATATCGGTCCAGTTCGTCGGGATTACGGTGTGCAGAGATCATTCGGAGATCGTGCACCTCACCGAATTCGTCGAGAACCTTGAGTATCTGATCAGCGATCTCCATATCGGACTTGGATCCCAGAATTATCGCAATTCTCGGCATTATGGCAAATTCCCCTCGCCGCTCAGTTCATGTTGTCGTTCGATATTCATCCGGATCAGGATTTCAAAGATCTGCTTGATCGAACCGGTGTCAAGATTCAGTTCGGTTGCGCGATCGATGGCTCGATTCAGGACGAACTGCTCCTGCCCCACGTCCTTGATACTTTTTCCATCTCCCTTCTTCAGCTTCAGAACTGAGCTTGCGAGATCGGTGCGCTCGGCAATCAAGTGTAATATCTCTTCATCGATCTTCCCAATTTTACCTCTTACATCAGATAATTCCATGCAATCTCCTCGGTTATATATCTCAATGGTATTACTCCGCGCTCAAGATATATGAAATTTCGTGAATGACAGTGCAAGGCACCTTGCCACCCCCGTTATAAAAAAAGCTCCGGATGTGCGCAAGCGCACACCCCAAACAAACTGTCACTATAGTAGTTCTATAGTAGTTCTACCGGTTCAATCTACAACAGATGCTATTGCGAACCGTCTCATGACCTTCTCGACTCTGATTTTAACATTGTCTCCGACTTTGGTGCCTGGAACAAAGATCACAAAGCCCTGTAGGCGGGCTATACCATCGCCTTCTCTGGCGATGTCTTCGATGGTTACATCATATTCTGCATCTGCAGAAACAGGTGCATCGTACGAGTTTCGTTCAAACAAATATATCTCTCCTTCCTATTTTGATTCAACCAACTTAAAAAACGCAGATAGAACTGAAATACACAGATCCAACAGACAGCGTCGATAAGCTATTGATCAATTGTTAATAGCAGTCCCGATATATAACCTTTTCGTGACGAGATTGCTGCTGACCCTCGCAATTATCAGAAAGCTTAATGTGTCCGGGTTCCATAAATCGAGCGATGCAGAGTTATCAGAACGGTGATCAATTTGTGTGACGAAGAAGAGCAGGCGCAGTTGCTGGATGAACTGGTGTCTGGCATTCAACTCGACAACGGAATCACAATAACAGTCGGTGACATCGAGATCAGCGTGCACAGCAATGAACTGTCATTCGACGAACTCGAAGTACGGCTCTTTTCCATAATCGACAAGATCGAGCAGCGATTTAAAGGGAGCAACAAAAATTACATGAATTACACTTCTTGAGGCGGATACATGGATCTAAATTTGAATGAACTCAGGCACGGTACCGAACTGCTGAAGCGAGGGTTTGCTGCCATGCAGAAGGGCGGCGTGATCATGGACGTGACGACGCCAGAAGAGGCAGCAATTGCCGAGGATGCTGGCGCGGTTGCTGTGATGGCGCTGCATGCAGTTCCATCCGAGATCAGGCGGGTGGGCGGTGTTGCAAGGATGGCGGACCCGCAGATCGTCTGCGAGATCATCGATTCGGTGAGTATACCGGTCATGGCAAAAACCAGAATCGGGCATGTGATGGAAGCAAAGATCCTCGAGTCGATCGGCGCGGACATGATCGATGAGTCAGAGGTACTGACGCCCGCCGACGAGTTTCACATCGATAAAAGCCTGTTCACGGTGCCGTTTGTCTGCGGCGCACGAAATCTGGGCGAGGCGCTGCGGCGAATCGCTGAGGGTGCGGCGATGGTCAGGACAAAGGGCGAAGCAGGCACCGGCGATGTGAGAGAAGCGGTCAGGCATACAAAACTGATCTTGGGAAGTATCCGGTCGCTGAAAGGCATGAACAGCGAGGAACTGGCACGGGTGGCGCGGGAGATCGAAGCGCCAGTTGAACTGGTTATAGAGACTGCCAAGCTCCAGCGACTTCCTGTCGTAAACTTCGCAGCAGGCGGTGTTGCGACCCCTGCCGATGCTGCACTGATGATGTATCTTGGTTCTGACGGCGTCTTCGTCGGTTCAGGGATATTCACAGCAGAGAACCCGGAAAAGATGGCGGATGCGATCGTTGAGGCGGTCAACAACTACGAAGATCCTGCTGAGCTCGCCGAGATATCGAAAGGTCTCGGAGCCCAGATGAAGGGAATCGATATTGGGACGCTCTCCGAAGGCGAGACTTTGCAGACGCGCGGATGGTAGAATAGATAAAGAGATAGATATGAGGGATAGGCAGATAGTAATCACAGCCGGTACAATCTGCCAGCCCACACCAGCTTGAAAGCGATGTCCTCCGCATTTCCCTCGACATCGACCCGCTTCTCAACCAATTGCGCCCTCACATCTGCGAGCATCTTTTTTGCAAGGTGGAGATCGCCGCCTGCGATAGCAATCTCGATTCGGTCATCAACGATCGACCGGAGTTTCTCCTGCACTTTCTTCACATGGTGTTCGATATCCTCATCACGACCGCGCTCGAACCTCCGCTGGCTCCATCCACCCTTGGTATGCTTCGCCTGAACACCGGTGCGCACAATCTCGGCATGGGTAACCTCCTGCCCCTCCACGATTCCAATTGTGGTGTGTCCCGCATGCGCCTGTACGACGCAGATTACGGATTCGCACGAAAGCATCTCCTTTAAGGGGGCAAGATTCAGTGCATCATCGGTCGTCCACTCTGATTGCTTGATTTGGAGGGGGGGCACGATCGCAAGAGCGATTACATGGTTCTCGTCATAGAACAACGCTTTTCCGTTGTGCGATTTGATCTGATCAAACAGATACACGCAGGTCTCATCGACGTAATCCCCGAACTCGAAATCAGCCACGTTCGCATTCGCATTGAGGTAAACAGAGTGAAAGGTTTTGGATTCCGAGCGTATCGAACTCAATTCGATCACAATATTCTCAAAACTCTTCTTATTCAGCAAATATGTTCCGCTGAATGCGATGTTTTTTGATGCTTCCTCTCTCAATATCGCAAGTTCGTTTTCAAGTGTTATTATCTTCTGCTGGTCGCGATTCAGTCTCTCTTCGACTTCCTGTTTCCTCGCGATTGCCATTTTTGTCTTTTCAGCTCTTCTGTCCAGTTTCGTCCTCAATTTCTGATTCTCTGCACGCAGTTCCCTAATCTGCTGTTGCAGTTCGCTGATTTGAGTTTTTTGTTTTTTAATTCCGAATAGGTCGAATGATTGTGCCATCGCTCTTTTAATGAGATTTGATAATACATAAAACGTATGCAAAGATGATTAGGTCTCTGGTATCTCGCGTTGCAGTGACCAACGCTTATAAAGAACTTGCTCATTTATCCAAATCGCTACACTTTAGTTCCAGGTGTTTACCGGGAATTTTATCAGGTTATGTCAGTTTTTATCACGAATTACACGAATGGACGAATGGCACGAATTTATTCCGGTTCAACATTCGTGAAATTCGTTTATTCGTGCTATTCGTGATCTCCATGTCCCCAACACATCACGGACACAACATATCTACG
>DAOVGE010000149.1 GCA_030672605.1 Methanosarcinales archaeon | reverse complement strand
ATGAGATAATTCAAAGAATATATTATAAGAAATAAAACCACAGAGAGCACAGAGGACACAGAGAGGGGTTTTTTGGAGTCGCAGAATATGTCCACGAAGAAGTTAATTTTGTTCAGGTTAATTATGCGCGGTTACTTAGCTAACCACAAGATTACACAGATTTCACAAGATTTCTGTGTTAATCTCGTGAAATCCTGTGTAATCTCGTGGTTTATATGCACACCCAACAATATTGAGTAAGTACCCCGGATCAACCAGCCACGAGACGATTCCGGAGAGCCACCGGTTCACCCCACCCACGCCCAGCCGACCGCGCCCAGCACCACATCCGCAATCATCGAAAGAAAGATTGCGGCACGGTAATGTGATGCCTGCAGAAACAATTTCCCGCCCCTCGCAGGCAGAGGGTTTCGCACAAAGTCTGCTGCCTGTGAGAGCATCCAGGCTCCGCCCATGACTGCGCAGGCGTTGTAGACAGGTCCGAGACCTGCGGTGTATCCGATGGCAAGCGAGAAGAGAACGCCCAGAGTCCAGCAGACCGCAACGAACCTCGATGTCGCAGGGATGCCGAAGGTCACAGGGAATGTTGGTGCGCCCCGCAACCGATCACCCTCAATATCCCTTGCAACACCCGATAGCGTGAATCCCCAGTCGGTGACACAGATCATCGCACCAAAGAAGATTGCAGGGAGCGGCAGAATCACATCGTCACCAGGAACGCTCTTCAGAATGCCTGCCGGGTCGAATGCGAGCCAGATTCCGATGGGAACAAGCCCGTACGCTAATCCGACCGGGAGAAAGCTCAGGAATGTGGCACGTTTTGCGAGGGCAGAATAGATGCTGATCGCAACTGTTGCGAGGATCAGCACAGCCACAGACTCGATATTAAGATAGAGTGCAACCGCCGCAGCAACAAGGAATAGGAGAAGCGCGTACGCCAG
Organism: Methanosarcinales archaeon; assembly: GCA_030672605.1. GTDB lineage: Archaea > Halobacteriota > Methanosarcinia > Methanosarcinales > Methanogasteraceae > Methanogaster_C. Next base: position 1,646 of record DAOVGE010000149.1, on the reverse strand, counting down.
CCCCTGATTTTTTGTGACCGCTCCTGCGGCGAGAGCACGGTCCGGAAGGTTGATCTTGTCGATGTCGATATCGCAGCAGTCATTGAAGACGTACGTGCTCGCAATTGCGCAGTATCCGCCGATTACTGCCAGCACGAACCGGAAAATTGGTGGGAGATCATTTGTCAGCAGATAACTCGCAAGAAGCGCGCTCGATGCCGGGAGCGCAAGATCCATTGCGGCGATCTCGGGACGGAGGAGCTTGATGTATGCATCGAACCTCGATGCCATGCCTATAGCACCAGCTTGCTCCGGATCGCATCGTCGGTGAGCCCGACCTCCTTGCCGCGCACAATCATTCTGATGTTGTCAACCTCGTTCTTCTTGCTCACCACATAATCCATGATCGGCACAATCGAGAGCGGGTAGTAATGCGAGGTCCGTGCTGCGTATTCGAGCCGGTATCTGTCCAGATCTGACTCCACATCGGTAAGCGATTCCGCGCCGCCTGTCGCGCTCTCGGATATTGCATCCCAATACGGAGAGTCCCGAAGCGATGCAATGAACTCATCGAACGGTAACCCGGCAAGTTTGGTCAGTGCGATTGTGTTCAGCTTCAACCCGCCAGGAATTAGCATATCAAGAATGCGCTCCCTTGGAACCTCTGCCCTTGCGGACCTGAAGAGCGTCTTTAAGTTCCTCATGTCAATCTCCGTTCTAACCATCTCTGCGAATAACCTGTGGCTCTTCGTCTTCGGGTTGCGGACCGCTTCAAGTTCGATCAATTTTTCGTAATAGAACTTGTCCAGCACGTTCTCGAAGTGATCCAGACGATCCTCTGAGTATTCGTCGAGTGGATAATCCTGCTTCAATACGTCAACTATCCCAGAGACGTCTTTTTGCACGAGCGTGATTAATTCATGGTAGCCAAACCGTCCCGCAGAGACCACGGATTCAAGGATCTCCTCGTCAGATGCCCCGTATCTCTTCCCCCTGAGAATCGTCTTGATGTTCCAGATGTCCCACCGTCTGAGATACTCGGCGATCAGATGATGTGACTCCCCTGCCGATATGTTGAGCAGTTTTCGATATGTCAACGCAAGATTCTGGTTGAGGGCGTGCTCGGTCAGATTGGCGCCATCGTACCTCTGCGCAAGCTCATCAACATCGTCCTTGTACTCGGAATCCTCGATGAATCGGGTAATCTCCGCAATCTCCATATTCATCAGTCGGGGATAGGTCTCCTTTGGCAGCAGCTTGCTCTTCATCGCCCGCACCCTGGCACATAAGTATGCGTAACTTTTGCTGCCCTGTTTGCGCTTCCATGGCATCTTCAGCATGTATTCACCTGTATGTTGGAGAGGGTTCAGTTCGATATATATCTTTCGATTATCAGACTCTTCGGGACACTATTGTACCACTCCGCAAGTGTGATTTGGAACTCTGCATGAGTTACAAAAAAGTATGTGTTTAGATGCGACGAAAAAAACCACGAGATTTCACGAGATTGCCACAAGAGTACGGTATTATACTTCGCACCGCCACAAACTGAGCTTTTTTGCAATGTGTCAGTCGGATGTACAACAACACGAAAGACGTGACGACAGATATCACCCTTCGCGTCTCTCTCGCCTTTGCGCCTTTGCGCCTTCGCGTTAAATTGAGAA
>DAOVGE010000058.1 GCA_030672605.1 Methanosarcinales archaeon | reverse complement strand
ATGAGATAATTCAAAGAATATATTATAAGAAATAAAACCACAGAGAGCACAGAGGACACAGAGAGGGGTTTTTTGGAGTCGCAGAATATGTCCACGAAGAAGTTAATTTTGTTCAGGTTAATTATGCGCGGTTACTTAGCTCCACAATTTCCTATAACATAGTATATCCGAACTCGAGTTCACATATCCTTCCGATTTGGCGGTATATCGGAAGTAAACTTCGGATATACCCCCTTCCGGACGAACTTGCCATCTTCTCGATCTTCCTTCTCCCTGCAATACAATTCCAAACTCCTCCCTTCCTCATCTCACCGATAATACTTCTCCTACACATCCTCGCCCAGCCGCCTGAATCGCGTCAGTACGACACCGCCTGCAGTGCCGCATCTGCTTGGCGATCCGGATGTGTTCATCCTGTGCGGCATGCTTTTCCGCGGGTGTCAGTTGGCGCCCACCCAGGCACGAACTGTTCAGCACGATCTCCACCGCAACACCATTCTTGTGCGCATACGGGGTCTGCCCCCCGATATCCTCGATCTGGGGTGCACTGGGATTGCTCCTGCCGGTACCCACGTAATCAGGAGAGCCTGCCCCTAATACTGAATAGATGCCCTTCCCGCCTCTGATATGAGTTTCTTCAGTATCGAAATGCCCGGGATGTGGTACGTAGAGTCTCTTCTTCATCGTCCTGCTCCTGCGCCCCTCTGTGATCTTCGCCGTATTGAGAATGTTGTAGAGCGCTCCGGAGGTTACCGAAAAAGACTCTCCTGCGGCACATTAAACTCGTTTTTCCATGTACACGATCGTCAGATCATTGGTGATCCGTTCCCTTCCGAACGCCTGGTAGCCCAGCTTCCGATAAAGACGGATGTTGCGCTCGCTCTTCTCTCCTGTGAAGAGCTCAAATCTCCTGGCGCTACTATAGCACCTCTCAATCTCGTTCATGAGCATAGTTCCGATCCCCTGGTTTTGGAAGTTTGGATGAACGATGAGCTGCCCGATAAAACAGGTATCCTGCTCTGTGTATGCCCGCACAGATCCAATTATTGCCCCGTCGAACGAAACCTTGAGAAAGACCTCTTTTCTAAAATCATCCATGATCGCTCCGGGCGTCTGGGTTAACGGCGGGATCGTGTAGTCGTTGTAGATCTCTGCCTCACTCTGGTATGCAAGTTTCTGCAGGTTCAGAATCTCTTCTGCGTCCTCAACTTCTGCGCGTTCGACTGACCACGTATCAGATCATCTAGTGTGGCGGTCACGACTCAAAATCGCCCCCATCCGCACCCTCCTCATCCCCATCCTCCGGCACATAGATCACCTTTCCGTCCGGGAGTTTGTATGCCGTCCCGAGGACATCGCCCTGCCCTCCTGCGATACGGTCCGTCATGTTCATCACCTCTATTGTCTTTCCTTCCTTTATGATGATCTTCATATCCGGCTGCCCAGGGTTCGTGACCACGGTTAAGTCCGCGTCCGGGTCGAGCAGTTGCGGCAGGTGGTATGACATCACAAGCATCACGATCAGCGCAACCGAGAAGACCATCGCAACATCGAAGAGATTCGCAACGCTGGTCAACGGACTCTGATCAGGCTCATTCAGGAGCCCTTTTCGTCGGGTGCGCCCGCTTTTACTTCTCGCCATACACATCCTCGCAGTGATCGAGAATATATTCGATGTCGTTTAAGTCCTGCTGGTACCATCTTCTGCGGATCATAGTAAGAACAAATCCAATGGAGCCGGCAAAAAGCCCGAGCACGGTGGTTGCGAACGCGAGCACTAGATTGGTTGCAAGTTGCTCCACATCCCCCTCTGCAAGACCCATCAGCGCAGGACCCAGAGGGATCAGAGTCCCCATCAGCCCGAGCATCGGACCGACTGTTGCAAGGATTCTGGTATTCTCGAGTTTCTTCGCCATCTTGATCTCGTAATCGCCAAAGAGCCTGTCAAAGACAAAGACGCCTCTCTCCACCTGGTCTGCGAGATCGCGCAGAAACATCGATACGAAGAATGTCTGTTTGCAGTCTCTGAGAGCGGCGGCGTCTGTTGTACTCATCGTACCTGACGCGCCCCTCGCACCAATCCGTCCGCATAACCCGTCCAGTTCCGAAACATCCCTGTGCCGTCGTGAGTACTCGGAGATGAACTCGCCAATCAGCGCAAGCGAAAAGACCACGAATGCCATAAGGAGTAGGATTACCGGGTACTTGAGCGCATACGAGACCCAGTACAGTGTCTCGAATATAACAAGCGATGCGTCCATTTCTCAGTACTCCTGCGATCTGTCGATAACAAAACCCATTACTATCACGAGTGCCAGCACGACAAGCGGTATCACTGTCCCTGCGAGGTCAAAGTGCGTTGGTGTTATCTGCAGTTCTTTTGTGCTCATGTATGCCGGCATGAGAATTGCTCCGAGGATGTAGAAGAGCCCGATGAAGATCATCACGTCGCCGAGTGCACCCGGACTTTTGTTAAGTCTTTTGAAGATTAGCGCAGATCCGATTGTGAACGCTGCGAACGTCACTCCGATTATGATGCCGATTTTAACGCCGCCAATACCGAGGTTTGCCGCAAGTATGCTGCATGCGATGAAGATTGCTGCGAGACAGACCGGGCATGGCAGCGACAGTACTGCAAAGGTGCGCTTTGAGACATCGCATCCCGAATTCCACTTCTTTGTGGTGTATAAGCCAGCAGCGATCAGGGCAAGCGCAAGCAGCGTGTGGAATGCCAGACCGAGGTTCATCAGTCCCTGCATGAAATCAATTGAGAAGAGTGTGATCAAGTAGCCGATTACAATCGAGATTACGAGGTAGCCCGCTGCGACGTACAGAATATCCAGTCTACGGATGCTTGAGAGCCCACATCCGGCTCCGGTCTTGATTCCAAATATGGCTATGCTCGTAAGAACACCAAGTACTGCAATGTTTATCATGCTCATCTTCTTTGCCCTCTGTTTAGTTGAATTTAGAACAAGTTTGATTTATAAGGGTTGCGGTCGGGGGTCGGGATTTTTCGATTCCAAAATCCACGAACAATCCGAGGTACCCCAACTGTCAATGCCACTACCTTAAGCAGATACCTCGCCTTGCGTCACTCTTTCCGCAATCACCAACGCTTTCGCATTTTGGCAGGAGTGATCTGATACTTGAGACAAGAAGGTAGAGCGTGATTAAAGGAGAAAATATACGGTCTCGATAACCGTCTACTTCTTTATCCATAATATTGAGGATGGTTTCAGTCGAAAGGATCTCGTTGAAGGGTAGTCCCGCAGTTTGTACAACGCGCCTCCTTGTTACATCCGAAGTTTGAGTAAAT
>DAOVGE010000183.1 GCA_030672605.1 Methanosarcinales archaeon | reverse complement strand
TCGATATTTGCGAAACACGCCGTATTCAGCACGCCACGTATCTATTGTCTATTGAGGACGGGGTGATAAAAAGGAACAAAAATGGCAAGGTTTTGGGATGTGGAACTCACCCGAATATGGAGAGTTTTCATCACCCCAGTTCTAACCCCATAATATTCACCTTTCACTCTGACATAGAGCTTTTTGGATGACGACGACGTCTGAGGTCCGGATTGTTTCACTCTTAGGTATGCTAACAGCCGATCCGCTTCTTCACGCTTCATTTCTACGAATTTGCCCTGCTTTATTGCGTTTGCAAGGTGCGGAAACTCGCGTAGTTCTTCTGTGGTTATACTGGCATAGTATTCGGGTTCGCAGCTTAATTTGTGGGTTGAGATGAGGGGTCCATTTGCGATTGCGATCAGGTTCATCACAAGCAAGCCAGCGACTACACAGGCAAGCACCATAATGGAGATTGTAAACACTCTTATAAAACGTGCTGGATATCTCTTCTTCAGATATGTGAGTGCCAGGATAGATAGAACAATAACGGCTAACAGGATAGAGAAGAACGGTATAATTCTCCAGTTAGGGCCAAGCCCGAGCAGCATCCCGAAAATAAAACTACAAATATTCAGTATCAGGCTGAGGGTTAACGATTGGTGGATCGGTATAACCTTTTTCATGAAATAGTATATGAAAAGCCCTTCAAACAGCACGATCAAAGCTTCAAGTAGCAGCAAAAATTCGTCACCGAAAGCCAGCAATTGCCAGAGAACCGGAAATGATATCAGGTTGGCTATACTGACCGCTGCGATGACTTTCATCGGCTTATCCAGGACTGCTATAAAAATCAAGGATATTATCAGTTCTAAAATTATATTCAGTGTAAATAATAGTGCAAAACCGGGCATCGCACAAAATATCACAACCGATATAGGTGTGGCATCCACCACAATCAGTTTGGAGTCTGTTACATGGACATCAAACGCTGCGCCGTAATTGGAGATGTTGAACACACCACTCTGACGCTCTCGATCAGAAAAATTGAGGATGAGGCGATTGTATTTCATAGGGAACACACTCGCCTGGCATTCCTTCTGTGCGCATCCAAATCGTTCGAAACGGCGGAGCTCAATCTCGTTTAGGCATTGTTCGTCTTCATACCTGATCAGCCTGTAGTCGATCAGCGTCACCGGCTCAGAGGTCTCGTAGATCCGGTTGAACTGCATGGTTCCCCTGGGACTCATGTCGGCAGATGTGAGAGGTAGTAATAGGGCGAGGAGCAGGATTGTTAGGACTATATGCCTTCCCTTCACACTCATGCCTTTCTCGGATAGTTCGCTGAAGAACCGGTTCGGGTCTGCCAAAACGTTTTTCACCTTTCCACAGCTCCATGATTATATTGATATTATACCATATACATATCGTTCAGGTAGCACACAATGGCTATTACCCCAGGTACACCAACCGTGATCAGAGCGTCTCTTGTTGAGATCTTTCGTGCGTGCTTGATCCCATACGTCCAGATATACGCACTCCACAGCCCAAAAAGACACGTGATTGCGGGAATCGTCTTCATCAGGGAATTTTGCATCAACGCATCTGCCATCAATTCCAGGCTTTCGGCTGGGAATTCAACGGTGAGGAGCACGACCATAATTACTGCAAGTTCAATAACCGATGCAACGATTACAGGGATGAAACCATATCCGGTAAACTCGAGGCACCGTTTGAACGAGCCATTTCCTTTAAAACGTATTGAAATTGTATAAAACAGTACTGCCCAGATGAACCAGCATATAAAACTCATAACAAGTCCCGAAACAACAAGGACTGCTATGACGATGCCTGACGATACAACCTCCTCTGGGAAGTTGTGTAGTAGTAACACACCAAGCGCAATCACGACGTAGATGGCATCGAAGATAGCCCAGATCAGTACGATTCCAACAGGTGTCGTCAGGTTCACCTCTCTTTCGGATAGTTCGCTGAAGAACCGGTCAGGGTTTGTCAGAACGTTTGATCGAGCAAGGTTCATAGCGCATCACCGAGTCTACTGAGCAATGATAGCGTGTCATTAATCATCACACACCCCTACCAATTCCTCGTTTACAGGCATTACAAGCTTCTCCGGTATCGGCTCAAACTCCCGGAGAGCGGTCTGTAATTTGTTTGGTGTACTCACTCTTATCGCTACTCCACACACCCCCATCTGCATGAACATATTCCATATATGCGTAAGAGAACCAGAGGGTGCCGATAAAAACGGTCATGCTACTTCCGATATATGGCATTAAAGCGATAAGAATCAGTATTGTGAGCAAAGCAAACAGCCTCCAGAAATTCTGCCCCTGCCAGCAGAACTTCCAGCTCGCCTTCAAACCATCGATTGCACCCACGTTATGCACAACTATCGCGGGGATGGTGCAACTTAGAGCCACTGCAAAGACAATTCCCGGTATCACAAGACAGATGATGCCAGCAAACATGATCACGCACATAATAATATTGCCCACTATAATCGCCCAGACATTTGCCGATATGATAGAGAAACGCTGACCAGAGCTTATGACCCCATCTGCTTGTATTTCCACCATCATCGCGGTGACCCACCCTTCCATCAATGCACCTACCGATAAAGATATGATGAATACAATCGAAATAATAATCCCATACGTGACTAGTGTGGATGAGCTTATCTCCGGAACGATGCTGCCTGACCCAAATGCGGATGTGATGTCTGTAAGCATTGCCAGTGTATCCGCACGCATACTAAGTTCCATAATTATGTTGAACGCTACACAAATCACCAAAGGGACGAATAAGCGGTGGTGTTCACTCAAGAGGTCAAAAGGAGACATTATTACGTCCACTATATCAATTCTCGACGGCTGCATATCCTCAACTGGTCGGTTCATTTCTCGCCACCTCACCTTCTACGCTCTTGTCAACCCGCCCCCCATCTCTATAGTGTACTCGAACTCTTCGGCGTAGTGCGAAAATATCCAAAGTTCCCAGTCTCCGATACATTTTCAGTGTCTTCAGTCTTGACTCGTGTTTCATGTTCGCCCGCCCGGATTCATAGGCTCGTGGTTCTGACTTCATAATATTCACCTTTCACTCTGACATAGAGCTTTTTGGATGACGACGTCTGCGGTCCGGATTGTTTCACTCTTAGATATGCTAACAGCCGATCTTCCTCTTCACGCTTCATTTCTATGAATGTGCCCTGCTTTATTGCGTCTGCAAGGTGCGGAAACTCGCGTAGGTCTTCTGCAGTTACAGTAGCATAGTATTCGGGTTCGCAGCTTAATTTGTGAGCTGACAGGAGCTCGAACCGGTTCATCTGGTCCATCACTATCAAGCCAGTGACTGCACAGACAAGCACCATAAGGGAGATTGTGAGTACTCTTATAAAACGGGCTGAATAACTCTTCTTGAGATATGCGAGTGCCAGGACAGATAGAATAATAACGGCTAATATGATCGGGAGGAGCGATACAACACCCCAGTTAAGAACATACACGAGCATATTCCCGAAAATAAAACTGCAAAGATTCATTATCAGGCTGAGGATTAACAATTGGTAGATCGGTATCACCTTTTTCATGAAATAATATATGACAGCCCCTTCAAACAGCACTATCAAAGCTTCGAGTAACAGCAAAAATTCGGCACCTGAAGCCAGCAATTGCCAGAGAGCCGGGAATGATATCAAGTTAGCTATCAAGACCGCTGCGATAACTTTCATCGGCTTATCCAGGACTGCTATATAAATCAAAGCTATAATCAATTCTAAAAGTATATTCAGTATAAAAAATAGTGCAAAACCAGGCAGCGTATAAAATGCTACAGTGGTCTCCTCCACAATCAGTTCAGAGTCCGTTACATGAACATCAAACACTGTGCGATGTTTGGAGATGTTGAATACATTGCTCTGGCGCTCCCGATCCGAAAAATTGATGCTGATGCGATTGTAGCTCCCGGAAAACATTTTCGCCCGGCATTCCTTCTGTGCGCATCCAAATCGTTCGAAACGGCGGAGCTCAGTCTCGTTTAGGCATTGTTCATCTTCGTATTTGATCAGCCTGGAATCGATGATTGTTACTGGATCAGAGGTCTCGTAGATCAGGTTAAACTGCGTGATCCCCTTGGGACCCATATCCGCGGATGCAAGAGGTAGCAATAGGGAGAAGAGCAGGATTGTTAGGGCTATACGCCTTCCCTTCACGTTCACGGCTCTCCGCCACTCGCACCCCACGTCTTAACCACGCTTCCAGTCTCCATATCCACAAGTGCGGAGACTGACGCATCCGCCCATGTCACGCTCAGGCACGTCTTCTCTGCATAGAACTCTGCTGCGGTCTCAGGAAGGATTCTTCTTACAGTCGGAACGCCAGCGCCCGCATCAGCCGGTAGCACGCCCGCAATCGCAGGGTTCTGCATCGCAATTCCGATTGCATCCTGCCTTGTTGCGTCAGGAATCGCCTCGAGAAGATAGCCGGTCCGGGTAAGCTTCTGATCATGGTATGCAAAATCATAGAGATCGGGATACTGGCACCCGGGCAATGTTGCAGATACACGGAGATGTGTTACGCCATCCTTCTCCGATTTTGAGATTGTCACGTTGCCATACACCACGCCTTGATACGGCGCGATCTGGCGTGAGATCTGCGTCTCGATTGTCTTGGAATCGCCTGGCTGCGTGCCAGTCCATGTGACGTTGTAGGACTGGCTGTTCTCTCCGGTCTCCACACAGCCTGCGCCGATTAAGAGCGCGGTTGAGACCGCGAGTATGAGTATGATCGATGTCAATGTTAGTGTTGGTGTCGCTGTTGGTGTTGGTGTCGATGTTTTCTTCATGTCATCACCGGAAAAGTGAAAGGAAGTGAAAAGGGTGGAAGGCGCGTGAGACCGCGCCCTCCACCCTCCCACGCTCCGCTCGTTGTTCAACCCGCCTCCCCGATTGCTATAGTGTACTCGAACTCTTCGACGTAGTGGGGAGTATCCCGAGTTCCCAGTCTCCGATCGAGCTACCTGTGGCGGCTATGTAGTGCTCGCGATACTCGCCACATCCTTCATTGTACACTCCATCCCCTCCGGTCTCCCACAACAGACCCGGCGGAGGGGGAATACAGCCACTGCCACCGAGATTGACCGAGCCGCGAATGACAACTCCGGTGAGGTTCAGCACCGCAGCTCCATTTGGCCCTGCGAGTGTCACATCGAAGAAGGGGTCTTCATCGTGGCTGCTACCACTCCGGCACATACCGTACCTGCTCCACCAGTTCGAGACAATTTCGATTGTGATCGGTACATCGGTTTCTGTCGTAAATGCCTTCACAAAAGGTTCTGTCGGCTCTGTCCAGACCTCGAAACTCAGATGAACCGACGTCTCGCCATCCCATTCATGAGCCATCGCCGGATCATCGATGTTCAGATCAAGCTCGCCATGGTACCTGCCCTTCGCACCCGCTGGCACAGAAAGATGCAGATTGATGGTAGCGTTCCCGCCTGCTGGCACAACCGATGGTGCATCTATCGTGATTGCATCATTCTCGAATGCCTGAACTGTGCTGTACGATCCATAGTACCGTCTGTCATCTCGTATCGCAGGATCGATACCGACGTCTTCCTCGCCAACGTTCTCTATGTGGATATGGTAATCATATCCCCGGTCAGACTCGACACGGTCATAGATGTGGGATGGCAGCACCCGTATCGCAGGCGGCGTCCAGACCTCAACCATCAGGCTGAAGGCGTTTTTGTAGTGCGGGCACGGTGTCGGATTCGGCGTCTGTTCCACCTCATCGGTGAATGCGACCTGCACGTTGTAGTGCCCGCATTCTGCGTCACCAGGGATCTCAACCATGAATGAGAACTCCTCTTCGGAATCGGGCTCAAGTTCCGCGATCACTGGTCCCATGACAATCCAGTCTTCATTGAAGACACATTCACTGTATGGCGAGACGATGACCTTTGGATCTATTGATATTGTCCTGTTGTCGATATTTTTCACAGTTACTGCGATTTCATCGTTATCACCAGGCATCATCTCTATCCAGTCACTCCGCGGGCGGATCAGGAGTTTCGAAAAGTTTGTGTCTGGCAGACCTTCCGGATGCGTTGGCGTATGCACCGTTGCCTGAAACGTTCTGGTCGCCCCGGTTACAGTGACCTCGAACTCCTGTACCGATAATCCACCCCTTGCAGCCGTTGCCGGAACTCCTGCTGCGCAGACCAGCAGGAGAACCAGTACCGTGCTTGTGCTTACTGTCATGGTCGTAATCGTAGCCACCTAAATTCACACCAGCTTCATGGCATACCCGGACCTGTCTCTACATCCCCGATCTCTATTGTGTACTCGAACTCTTCGACGTAGTGCGGGAGTATCCTGAGTTCCCAGTTTCCGATTGTGCCGTTCGCTAGGTATTCTTCGGTGTAACTGGTATA
>DAOVGE010000145.1 GCA_030672605.1 Methanosarcinales archaeon | reverse complement strand
AGAAAGACGAGGGTGACGCAAGGGCGCAAAGATTGGAAACCACAGAATCCATCAGAATCAGGAAATTTCAACTTTCTTCATGTGTATAACTGTCCGCTATCAAGCTTTTTATATGGGGGTCTACCTGCCAAAAATGCTACTTTATTTTTCTGCAAGCCCTTAATAGTAAATCCCCACAAAGTAATGAGTGGTGATAGATGTATGAAAGCACTGGTAACGGGATGCGCGGGGTTCATAGGCTCACACCTCACAGAACGACTGATGAGAGACGGTTTTGATGCGATCGGGATCGATTGCTTCACTGATTACTACGAAAGGGCATACAAAGAGAAGAACATAGAAAAATCTCTCGAGAATGAGCGATTTACCCTGTTGGAACAGGATCTCCGGTCAATGGAAAATTTTCCTGCAGTGGATTATGTATTCCATCAGGCAGCGCAGGCAGGAGTGCGGAAGAGCTGGGGTGCTGATTTCGAGATTTATACCAGCGACAACATCCTGGCAACCCAGCGGTTGCTTGAGCATTACAAGGACGAACCGATAAAAAAATTCGTCTACGCTTCATCATCATCGGTTTACGGCGATTGCGAACTGCCGATGAACGAAATGCGTCTGCTAAAGCCAGTCTCTCCGTACGGCGTCACAAAACTGGCAGCCGAAAACTTGTGCTACCTCTACTACAAAAATTACGGGGTGCCAACCGCGTCGCTGAGGTATTTCACGGTCTACGGACCGAGACAGAGACCTGATATGGCGATACATATATTTGTCAGGGCAATTATGAACGGTGAGGCGATAACGGTCTACGGGGACGGGGAACAGACCCGCGACTTCACGTTCGTTGCTGACATCGTCGATGCAAACATCCTCTCCGCGTTGAGTGAATCGAGTGGCGAGGTCTTCAATGTCGGAGGCGGTTCGAGGATCAGCGTCAATGAGTTGATCAGAACCATAGAAGATGCCGCGGGGATGAAAGCAGATGTCAGATACATCGAGAAGCAGAAAGGAGACGTCAACGATACGCTGGCAGATGTGAGCAGGATCAAGGAACTCGGATGGAACGCGAGAACCGGGATTCGAGAGGGAGTCAAACGTTTTATCGAATGGTACAGGGGCGAGATTCTCAATAACGCTTCTTATCCAGTTTGAAGAGCGTGGCAGTGGCATCGAGGAAGTCGATATCATCCTCTGCTGCTGCATTGCGCAGCGTCTTGGTCGGCTCTGCCAGCACCTTGTTTGTGATTGCGTGCGTGAGGTCGTCAAGCACGCTGCGCTCAAAATCACCGAGCGTGTGCTTCGCGGATAGCCGGTTGATCGCACGCTCACGTTCACGGATTCTCAGACCCTCTATCTGATTATACAACGATGCTATGATCTTGTCTGCACGCTGCCGCTTGTACTGCAGCTTTAACAATTCATACTCCTCTTCTATGATCTTTTCAACCCTTGCAACCTCGTGCATCCTCTTCTGCAGATTCTTATCGCTGATCTTCTTGAGACCATCGATGTTGTAGAGCAACACATTCGGCAGATCGGATACGCTCTCCTCAATGTCTCTTGGGGTTGCGATGTCAATTAAGAGCAGGTCACTGTCGCGACCCTCTGTTATCTGTTGCAGCATCTCCGCAGTCAGGACCGCATGAGGTGCGGACGTTGCGCTGATCACGACATCCGAACGTGCGATATACTGATCCCGATCGTCATATTGGACCGCAATTCCATTAAGCTCCTCTGCAAGCTCCTCAGCACGCTCGATTGTGCGGTTAGCGACATATATCGCCGAAACATCCTTGTGCGCAAGCGCATGCGCAACAAGCGACCCCATCGTGCCGGCACCGATGACAACAACCGTCTTTTTGGAGAGCGTCCCGAGCACATCCTCGGCAAGGTCGATTGCTGCCGAACCGATGGATACCGAGCCTTTATTGATCCGGGTCTCTGAACGCACACGTTTCCCGACGTGGGTCACCTTGTCAAAGGCGGTGTCCAGCACCTTTCCTGTGACGCCCACATCTCTTGCGACATGGTACAGATCCTTGACCTGCCCGAGAATCTGATCCTCGCCAACGATCATCGATTCGAGCCCGCATGCGACCCGCATGAGGTGTACCAGCGACTCTTCGTGGTCGTTGAACTCGAGGATTCTCTCGGGAACACCCATCTTCTTTGCATACTCAAAGAGTACCTTACTCCCTTTCGGTGAGACTACGTACACCTCCACACGGTTACAGGTCATAAGCACCACACACTCATACACCAGTTCATTCGAATGCAGCCTACGCAGCAGGTCTTCGACCGTGCCGTGCCACGCGTTCTCGATATCTGTTATGCTCGCCTTTGAGTGCGTGATGATCATGCTGGATATCTCGGTCATCGAATCACCTTTGTCCGTGATCTGTTATCAACTTTCCACGCAGATCGATCTCGCCGTTCTTGATGCGCGTGGAGGAGATCGGCAGACCATCCTCTGCCAGGACATAAGGCACCAGAACAATCTCGATCTCGCCGATTCCGCGCTCTCTGCGGAATTCATTGATCTTCGTTGCCATGGGGTGCGTTTCCGGTGATACAACGATGTAATCGAAGGGTTCGGACAGTGTGGTGCCGTAGGGATCGTGTAGCATCACAATCTCCGGCGATATGTTGAACCGGTCAGTCACATACCGCCGCACCTCACGTTCCCGGACCGCATAATCAGCGACCGGATGCAGCCGCCATCTCGCAAGATCGTTCGATGTCAATCCAATGGTAACATCCCCAGCCTCACAATCGTCACCTCTGCCAAGTTCGTAAGCACGGCTGATGAGTGCTCTGTGCCCATCATGCAGCGGATCGAACGTTCCGCCGACTGCTATCCGGGTCATGGCTCCCATTCTACGGCACGGATAGATTAAGCTTCGCCAGAAGAGTGCGTATCCGCGGACTAACGGCGCTCACAATGGATACGTTACCCGCAGAAGGTGCCACACTCCTGTGATGTGCTGGTGCAAGATATTCAACACGAATTTCACAAATCGGACGAATAGTGCGAATAGTGCGAATTTGTCCAGTTCATCGGCATGCATCCGCGTATTTCTAAAATTTCCGTTATGTGCGATCTTTGTGCGTTCGCAAAATCTCTGATTCGTGCGATTCGTAAAATTCGTGCGATTCGTGATTTTGACCAGACTTTTATATACTATATTAATTTTTGGAGAGTCCCTGACATCGATTGTGTGATTCGCCCTGGCAGGTATCGTAAAATTTATATTTTTTTGTCGACCACCAAAAAGAATATAAGCAGATCCCTGCTGAGAGACACTTATGAAAACGTACGCACGTTTCCTGTACCTCGCTGCCGGACTCATGGCACTCTCCATGGTCTTTGTTACGGCAGGCTTTGGTATCGAGGATTCATGCGACCCCTCTAACTGCAGGAAGTGTCACGTGCAGATATACGAGGAATTCACAACCACTGGCGCGCACACAAGCCTCGTCTGCGACGACTGCCATCAGAACTCAGACCTCGATTACAGTGTCCCGGTCTCATTCAACCTCTCGTGGCTCAACGTGCCCGCAGATACCCCGCATTCAGCCATATCAGTGATGTGTGCAGACTGCCATCCGAATGTGCTGGACGAGTTGCAGGATGGGTTAGAGGCGCACCGCAGATTCTACATGAAGAGTCGGGAACTGGCGGTCACCCCGAACGCGGCATGCATCGCCTGCCACACCCACACCGATGTGAACTTCAAGCAGATGCGCAAGGCATACGTAAGCTATGATGTGAGTTGCGACAGAAACGGCTACAATGTGCAATGGAATGAATCGGATGAACTGGGCATGAACCGAACCGGCTTTGGTGATTGATTGATCGACTGATAGATGACAACTGATAGATAGATGATAGATGCTGACAGAGAGATGATTCGATGGCTGGAAAAAATGTAATAAAATACGCAGTCGTGGTTTTGCTGATGGCTGTGTTAATAGCCGCTTTTGCTCATGGGTATCTGAAGACCGAGAAGGTTGTTACGGTGAGTGCGACAATCGAGGAGGTTACGGTCGGGGAGAACGAAGTTCCCCATGTCACAGCAATCAGCGCAGGGGTGGACCGGATCAATCTCCTCAAATATCCAAAAGACATCCCGGCAAACTTCCCGGGCGTGTATGTGCTTATGGTCCATGAAGGTCACCGCATCAACTACTGGACATCGGTACCATACACCGGTTCCGGAACTTACAATCTCACAGTCGGTATGGGCTCTGTGCCAATAGATGGGTCAGAGGTGCGCGTGATTGTCACCGTGAATGACGAGATGGGTGAGCGCATCGCGATGAACACGACGAATATTGTCATCTGATCTGGATATTCTGAGTTTTCCCGTGATGTGAATTGCCGCCATAAACATGGGCTTATATTGCCATATAACGATATGACATATTATCATAGGGATGTCGATACCGGAATAGCACCACAAGGTTTAAGTGTGACGACGGCATAGCATCTCTTCACAAAAGCCCCCGTTTTGTAAGAAACAAAACTTTCATCGCTACAAGCAATGGAAGGAGGGATATGATAAGATGAAGAACAAAATACTGTTACTATCGGTCGCGGTGGTGGCAATTGGCTTGTTCGCGCTTCCGTCGGCGCTATCGATGTTTGCAGGACAGCACTCATGGTACGACCCGACGGAAAGTGGCGGAATCCCTTGTGCGAAGTGCCACTTCCTGGAGAAGGAGGAACTCGCTGCCAGTGGTGGACCGCACAGTACAGCATACTCCGCTCTGGTGAATACCACGATGAATTACGGTCCCGGTCCAGGTGCCGGAGGCGGCTCCGCATTCTGGGGTGGCGATGGTGTCGATGATCGATGCTACGGGTGCCACCAGAGGGCAGGCAGCGCTTCGGGCCACGAATTCCTCAACGGCTCATGGGATGCTCATCGCGATGATCAGCATGCCGCAATAGCGGTCTGGTGCATCGACTGTCATCCATGGGTTCTAAACGAGCTCAGAGACGGCAAGGCTGCGCACAGATGGTTCTATGATGGTCTGAATGACACAGATGAACCCGATACGGACATACTTGCACTCCAACAACCGAACCGGGCATGTCTTGGATGTCATACCCACGTCGGTGTGAATATCACATGGCAGCGCAACGCGTACGTGAGTTATGATGTGACCTGTGACGCACTTGGCGAAACAGTTGGTGGCTACGGCGTGAAATGGAACACGTCAGACGCGTTAGGAGTAAACGCATCAAGATTTAGCAGTACACCGGGTTATACCTGAACTTGGGTTGACCCGTTGTCTTTCTTTTTTTGATCATGTCCACGAAAACAACTTTCCTGTTTTTCGCGGTAATCGCTATTGGTATATTCATGCTGCCGCAGACCCTCTCGATGTTTGCAGGGCAGCATTCATGGTATGATCCGAAGGACGATAATGGGATACCATGTGAGAAGTGTCACTGGCTTGAGTCAGGGGAGCTTACCGGTTGCGCGTATGGTATTCACAGTCCACACAGAACCGAAGAGATGCCCTTTGAGTGCATAGAGTGCCATAATGTATCGATGGATGTAAGTTACTATTTTGAAACGGGAGATGTTGGAGAACACACTCCAGCCCACGCCGCTGCAACCGTTTCGTGCCTTGCATGCCATGGGGACTTATTTTCCAATGGCACCCATACCTGTACTACATGCCATGCTGATTTGGGTTCTGGTGGCGTGAATACGATGCACGTACTGGCAATGAAATATGGGATGGGGCATACTGGTTGTTTAAAGTGCCACAGAGACTGTGATGACCCACACGACATCACTGCAATGAGGGCGAATGTCTTCATCAACCACGTTGACACCGAACTCTCCCATCCAATAGAAGGTCATCGTGAGTTCTTTTTTGGCATGTCAGGTGAAAACACCACAAAATCAGAGAGTGGACTATCCGATTCCAATGAAGCATGTCTCGGCTGCCATACGTCAGTGGGCGTCAACATCTCATGGAATCGATGCACGCAGATCACGGTTGATATAGGCAAATCTGATGGTGAGTGGGAGATCGGTGCGATGAATGGAACCGGCAGCAGTGTCACATTCATAAGCACGGATGGTTGAGCATGCTCTGGATCGACATCATCAAGAGTATCGCATTCAACCTCTCCTGTGGGCTGATCTTCAGCGCAATCCTCCTCGTCATCTTCTATGCGTCGTATCGAACCGTTGTTGCAGGGGGTGAGCCACCGTTTTCGCATGCGATTACCAGCGCTGCAAACGCCATGCATACACGGTCTTATAAAAACAGGGTAGATTCCAAACTGGGGCATTACAGGGAACTTACGGAGAAGACCAGTATTGCCAGCACGGTTGTGCCGCTGATAATCGTTATTATCGTTGCGTATCTCTTTTACAATCAGTTGCTCTTCTTTGCTGTGGTCGGTTCAGGGAGTATGGAGCCGACACTCATGACAGGCGACCTCGTCCTGATCCAGAATATAGATGCCGAACCGCAGATTGAGGACATCGTTATGTTTGATACGAATTCCGTCATGGTACCGGTGATTCACAGGGTTTATAGCGTCTCTGAACAGGGATTCAGAACGAGAGGCGATGCCAAACCGATAGCGGATGACTGGTTGGTCTTGGATGATCAGGTCCGCGGGACTGCTGTAGAGATCGGCGGAGAACCGATTGTTATCAAGTCGTTTGGCAGATACTTCATCGAGGAAGTTCCGGACGGCGAGACATACACAAAATATGGCAGGGAGTATGGATTCGTGAAGAAACTCGTGCAGTCTGTGAAATCACTCGGACTCGTGATCTTTATTGTATGTATCCTGATGTATATTCTCAGCGCGAAAAGATAAAGTAGGCTCGGGTTCGATCTTTTTACTATGCAACCCAGCAATCGAGAAGCGAAGAGACCCGGCATCTCTTTTAAAGAGAAGTTCGGCGTATTCTGCATGGTCATAGCCTCGATCTATCTGATCTATGTCTCGATATTTCCAATTATATTCAATCTCACAGGCGATTTCAACGGATTCGATCTTGCAATCAATCTGATCATCTTTATAATCGGTATCGGGGTTTTGAACAGTGCGGTTCTCTTTGCGCGAAGAACGGTGCTCTACGCAGAGTCAATCGATCTCGCATTCGATTACTTCTATCCGAGAATCGAGCCGGTGCTGCGCGAGGTCGCATCGGTTCAGGTCGATTTTGAGATGATGAGAGACCGCCTCGATGCGATGAACCGGAACATCGAGCACTTGAGACGGCAGATCGGACCTGCTGAGTCTCCTCGTGACGCGGGCAGTCTCAGCGGCACAAGCGTGACAGCATTCCTGCACATAGTCCTGCTCGCAAACATCACGCTCGGGGTGTTCATATTCCTGCTTCAGGACACCCGCGGATACACCCCTTACGTCTTGACGGTTCTGTATGTGGTCTGGTGGCTCACCATAACAGCCGAGTACGACCTGTGGAAGGTCTCGGGCGCATGGACCTGGGCATTCGTACCGATTCTATTCGTCCCGGCGATATCCATCCTGACCAACAAACTCGCAGGAAGTTACACGCTGCTCGCATGGATGGCGCTCGGGCTGGTGGTCTATATCGGGTCTTATTATCTGTGGGGTAGGTATCTCGTGCACGAGATGCTTCCATTTGACCTGCACCACCACCCGAAGATCAATCGCGTAAAGACGCGCTATATGGGATGGAATCGAGAGGATAAGCAGTGATCTGCATTCCCGGCAAATCTCCGGAGGTCAGGATCTGAATTAGAGACTTTTTATTATCTTCTGGAATAGGTTCGGAAAACCACAGAGAGCACAGAGGACACGGAGAAAACAGCACCTCTCTGTGCCCTCCGCGTCCTCTGTGGTTAATCTTCTTTACCATAATCCGAGTCCACCCATAAACTATTAAAAAGCCACCTAAATCATCTCCAAAAAATAATGGTGCACCCGCGTATCCGAGACTATCTCCGGGTGAAATGCAAGCGCAAGCATACTATCCTGCTGTGCGGCGACCACATACCCCCCGAACCGCGCAAGCACAGACGCCTCGCTTCCGCATCGCACGATTGCTGGCGCACGGATGAAGACCGCTGGAAACGCTGCTCCGACACCCGTTATGTCAATAGATGCTTCGAATGAGTCGCACTGCCCCCCGAATGCGTTTCTTTTGACCTCGATATCCATTGCCCCGAGCAGATTCTCTTTTGCGAGGAGTATGAGACCCGCGCACGTCCCGAGTATCGGAACCCCTGATTTAATCGCATGCCGGATCTCTGCGGCGATGCCCCCCCTCTGCATGAGTCGCGCAAGCGTGGTACTCTCCCCGCCCGGCAGAACGATCGCATCGCAACCAGGAACGAGCCCGCTACGCTTGATTGTGATGACCTCACCATGGCAGTCTCGCTCGGCGAGCGTGCGCTCCAGCGCGCTCACATGTTCTGCCACGTTCCCTTGAATTGCGATGACGCCGATCTTCATTCATCTCAGCGTCTTCTGCGAGTATGGATAAACGTTTTGATGGGATTGCGTGGGTGTGGTTGCTTGATGCGGTTACGTGGTTGCCTGAGACTCCTGGTATTACCACAGTACTTAAGTAATACAAAACACGAAGGTATTACCATGAACGCTGCAGTTGTACGGATAACCAGAAAGGGTCAGGCAACGATTCCAAAGAATCTCAGGGTGAAGTTCGGATTCGGAGATCGTGCGCTCGTGCTTGAGCGGGAGGACGGTGTTCTGTTCAAGCCGGTGTCGGCGATCTCAGAGGAACGCGGCTCTTTACGGCAGATGTTCGAAGGCGAAACTGCGGTCAGTATTTTGAAAGACGCAAGAGAAGCAGATGCAAAGAGAGAGGAAGAGTTGGAGTCTATAAAATGATTGTTTTTGATACCGAAGCATTACTGATATTTTATCTTGACGAGGCGGGTGCGGACATTGTGGAGGAGCTACTTGAGAAGGTGTTGGATGGTAGTCTGGAGGGGTATTTGAGCATCGTGAACCTTGTAGAGTTTTACTATATCCTCTATCGGAGAGATCCGATAGTAGCAGAGGAAAAGGAGGCAAATCTAAGATCTTACGGGTTAAAAATTGTTCCGGTCACGGATAACTCGATATGGAGGGAGGCTGGCAGGCTAAAGGGAGAACATCGACTATCGCTCGCTGATGCGTTTGCAGCAGCCACCGCGAACATTATGGGCGCAAAGTTGGTCGCAGGCAGTGATACGGAATTCGAGGGTATCGGTGTTCCGCTGATCAGGGCGCGGTAGATGCAAACCTTTTCGATGCGATGGGCTGAATAGAGGTTGCAGACATGTCGCAAAAACCAAACACGATTGAGGAATACGACGAGATTCTCAGGGAACTCAGGGAACTGATGGTTGCGAAGAACGCTGATTACGGCGATTCGTGGAGGCAGATGAGGCTTCCATCAATAACAGATCAGATACTCGTCAAAGTGTGCAGAATACGCAGTCTGGAGGAGTCAAAGGACGCTCCGAAAGTTTCTGAGGGGATTGAGTCCGAATATCGAGACATTATCAATTATTGTATATTTGCGCTGATCAAATTACGCGAAGCAGAAGAGCCATGACCAAGGCGGAACAGGGGCGTTATATTATCCTGGGCAGCATCGACGGCATTCTTGCGGTGCTCGGGGGCGTAATCGGGGCATCAACCGCGGGCACTCCGAACGAGGGGGTTGTGCAGGTGGGAATCGGTGTTGCAGTCGCGCTCGCTGTGACAAACGGCATAGGCTCGTATCTCGCAGAGAGCACGGTTGAGTACGCCAAACTGGCTGAAAAGGAGCGACCGCTCCTCCGGCGGCTGACAGGCACGAAGATCGAAAGAGTGACCAAACGAAAGATCTATCTGGACTCAATCACGCACGGGGGCGCAAGTTTTGTAGGCTCTCTGGTACCGATCGTACCGTTCATGACAATCGAGTCGAATGCGCTTGCGGTATCGATTGCGGCAAGCCTTTCCGCGCTGGTTGTGCTTGGAATCTACTCAGGAAGACTCTCAAAGCAGAACATTGCCGTATCTGTCGTGAAGATGATTATCCTGGGCGTTCTCGTCGTGGTGCTGGTCAGCTTGCTCGGGGGCGGGCATTGATACGGAAGATTAGTGGTAGACTTGTTGCTAATTAACGTTCCTGGTTCTGAGGTTTTCTGTGGTCGCTAACGGTAGCTCCCTCGCGTATGCAAAAAAAACGCGGGCGCATCTCTCCCAACTTTGCGTCTCTCTCGCCTTTGCGACCTTGCGTTAGATCAGATGAACGCAAAG
>DAOVGE010000076.1 GCA_030672605.1 Methanosarcinales archaeon | reverse complement strand
ATATCGTTGACAAAGGCGAGATCAGAGACTTTTCCGAATATATCACGCCTGAAGAGCTTGCAAAGATCGATGTCTCGCTGACCTGCGCGATGACACCGTCGTTTGCCGGAATTAAGATGCATCCGAATGTTGCGATGTATCCGAGACCACGCTCACCGATGTCTAGGGGCGTGTCGGCGACTACACGGTACAGTTGAGTGACGACGAGATACTGAAGGTGGGTGGGATCATCGTCTGCGTACGGGACGCTGAACTCACGAGCAAGTTGCGACCGATCCTGCACATCGATGTCGACAGCGAGGGCTACTTCAGACTGAAGAACCCGGCGGTTGTTGTCGAGACGAGGGATCCCGGCAAGTATCTTGCTGTCGGTGATGATGTGCGCAGCGACATTCTTGCGGCGGATTCTGCGGTTCTCTCGCTCACAAGCATTCTTGATAAGAATGAGATTAACCACATAATCGAGGTCTCAGAGGTGGACGAAGACGTCTGCGGCGGCTGCGGGACGTGTGTCAAGACCTGCATGTTCCATGCAACCAGCATCGATGTGGCAAGGAACGTCTCTGTGACCGATGCTGCGAGATGTGTCGGTTGCGGAAA
Source organism: Methanosarcinales archaeon (assembly GCA_030672605.1). GTDB lineage: Archaea > Halobacteriota > Methanosarcinia > Methanosarcinales > Methanogasteraceae > Methanogaster_C. The sequence continues at coordinate 16,830 of DAOVGE010000076.1, read as the reverse complement.
CTGTGTTGTCGCGTGCCCGACCGGGGCAAGATACCTTGTGAGATATCCGAATAGCCATCTCGTGGATGCGATAAAGATACTTGGAAGATTCGAGGCATCGCCGAAGGTGCTTGCGATGCTCTGTGATGGTGGCGGTTATCCTGCAGCAGACCGGGCTGGCTTGATGGGGCTTACGTACCCAACAGGTGTTCTTCCGCTTCGGGTCTCATGCGCCGGCAGGGTTGACACCCAGTTCATCCTGTATGCGTTCAAGGTCGGATTTGACGGTGTCTTCATCGGCGAGTGCCCTGAAGGGGCGTGCCAAAACATCGTCGGGAACACCGACCTTGCAAGGCGTGCGAACCTCTTCAGATCGGTCTTGCGGAGCAGAGCGATTGATACCGACAGGCTCCGAATCGAGGAGATATCTCCGCTCGAAGGAGATCTCTTTGCAGAAGCGATCAATGAGTTTGTAGATGAACTGCGGGGTGATTGATATGGGAGAAAAAGTAAAAGTGGCAACGACGTGGCTCCAGAGCTGTTCGGGATGCCATATTTCGCTACTGGATCTGCATGAGGAACTCCTCGATGTCCTTGACCTGATCGAGATCGTACACTCTCCGTTAATGGATATTAAGGAGATTCCCAAGGTCACTGTGGGAGACGCCGAGAATCACAACAAGGATCTGCGGAATCTGCCCGGTGAGCCATCACCTTGCAGCGGCAAAGGCGTGTGACGATCTCTTTGGTCTAAAGATCCCGCCTGCAGCAGCCATGCTCAGGGAACTGATGCATGTCGGGCAGACGGTACACTCGCACTCGCTCCACTTCTTCTATCTTGCAGCGCCCGACTTTCTGCTGCCCAATGATCCGGCAACAAGGAACATTATGGGTGTAATCGGCGCAAGCCCCGAGCTTGCCAAAAAGGCGATCAAACTCCGGAAGTTCGGGCAGACGGTGATCGAGCGGATCGGCGGAAAGGCGATCCATCCGGTGACCGCAATTCCTGGCGGGATGAGTATGTCGCTTTCGCCTGCTGTGCGGGATGAGATGTTGCGCGAGGTGGATGAGGCGATCGAACTCTCGCAGCTCGCTGTCGAGGTCGCAAAGGACGCACTGGACGGATTTAACCCGGATTTCGCAAGAATCGAGACGAACCACCTCGGGCTTGTGAAGGACGGCAACCTTGAGCTCTATGACGGTGATATCCGGCTCAAAGGCATGGATGGTGGCATTCTGGAGGAGTTTGAGTGCCACAATTACCTGGACTACTTAGGAGAGCATGTCAATTCATGGAGCTATCTCAAGTTCCCGTTCTACAAGAAACAGGGCTATCCTGACGGCGTCTACCGTGTCGGACCGCTCGGCAGGCTGAATGTCGCAGACAGTGTCTCAACGCCACTTGCAGCCGAAGAGTTCGAGAAATTCAAGAAGATGGGCGATCCGGTGCAGCAGACGCTCTGCTACCACTATGCACGGATGATCGAGACACTCTATGCCAGCGAACGCGCAAAAGAACTCCTCGAGGACGACGAGATCACAAGCGAGGATGTCAGGGTTCCGGTCGTGAAAGGCGAGGGCGAGGGCGTTGGTGTGATTGAGGCGCCGAGAGGAACACTCCTCCACCATTACAAGGCGGATGACATGGGCGACATCACCTCGTCCAACCTGATCGTTGCAACCGTCAACAACAACCCTGCAATGGACATGAGCGTAAAAGAAGTCGCAAAGAGGGAGATTAAGGGCGGAGAGATCACCGAAAGCATCCTTAATCACGTCGAGATGGCGATCCGGTGCTATGATCCGTGCATCTCCTGCGCAACCCACGCTGTCGGGAAGATGCCGCTCGTGGTTGAGCTTTACGACGAGCGCGGAAACCGCATATCCGCGGTTGCGAGGTGAGGTGAGTTCATGGATCCCAAAGTCGCGCTCGAGACAAGGGTCAAGCCCAAATTCGTTGACCTCTTCGGTGATGCGATGGCAAACCAGATCATCACCGGAAGCGCAAAGAAGGCAGGTGCAAACCCTGCATCACTCGACGAAGCCGGTTACCGGAAGCTCGTCGAGGCTATCGGTGCCGACCCCAAGTTCACAGGTATGGTCGGAAAGAAGGCGGCGATAACGGTTCTGGCATGGAAAGGAGACCTGGCAAAGTAGTTAGCAGAGTAGCAGCAGTTCTGTTATTGCGGAGACGGCATCTTTACATGCCGCTCTTCCTTTTTTTGTCAGTCTCTCGCCGAAAGAGAAGTCGTAGCCTTTGATTATCACAGCGTAGCATAGAGGAGTCTTGTGATAGATTTTCTCTGCAATATTCAGGATCTCGGAGATTGATGTCACGTTGGTGTATGCGGCATTTGGGCGAACAGGATTTGCGTCGATCTTCTTGATTGTGAACGGTTCATCGATTATGCCTGCGTCTACGAAGATTATGAGGTCGTAATCTACGATCGTCTCGGCTAAAGAGATGTCAAGCTGCTGATATAGTGTCAAGGACGCGTTCTCCATCCTGTTCTTCAGGAGATCTGCCGCATAAATGCCAAGACCGTCGTCGCGTCTTGTACTGTTGCCGCAGCCGATTATGAGGGTCGCAGAGCGTGTTTCCATGCAGTGATTAATTTACACCGACAGATATTAAAACCGGTGCCAGCGCTTATATACCGCATCTTCGGACACCACCTCGCGTTGCAAGTATCGTTGATACCTGACTCTTCCCGCATCATCGCAAGGTTTAAATTAAGGTCGTCTGTTATTTTAGTCTATGCGACTATCTGAAATAGTTACCCTGCTCGAGAAGATTGCGCCACCTGAACTTGCTTACGAATCTGACAGAGATCGGATCGGTATGGTGCTCGATCGTGGGAACAATGTGAATCGGGTTGCAGTTGCGCTGGACGTTACCGATTACGTACTTGAGGAGGCTGCACGGGCTGAAGTGGATCTCCTGGTCACGCACCACACCCCGATATACAATCCAATCCACAAGATCTCGAGAAACCTCTCTGACTCGCTGAAGATCGCGCTTGAGAACGAGATCTCGATATATGCAATGCACACGAACTATGATCGGGCATTGGGTGGAGTCAACGATGTGCTTGCAGAAGAACTCGAGCTGCAGGATGTCGAAGAACTGGATCCGGGTCGCATCGGGAGACTAGAATACCCGACAACGACCGGAGAGTTTGCGCAGTTTGTGGCGCAGCGCCTGAATGTCTCTGTCAAATGGAGCGGAGAGCGCGAGATTGAGACGGTGATGGTCATCGGAGGCAGTGGTCTCAACGGAGAGTTTGTGGAGCTTGCAATTGAGGGTGGGGCTGACGTCCTCGTATCCGGAGAATTGCGGCATGATGCGATCAGAAAAGCACGCAATCTGGCACTGATCGACGCCACGCATTACGCAACCGAGATTCCGGCGATGAAGCGGTTATGTGACAGATTGCCCATTGATACCGTCTTTATCGACCATGTGCCCGATGTCAGCGTGGTGAACACCACCCACGCGCCCCATGGACAGGTGGCATGGTACGGATGACTGTAGGACTGTAGTTACGTCTGCCCGGTTTACGCAAGGAACTCCAGTGCTTTGTCAACGTCGGCACCATCGTGCACGATTGCTGCGATCGCCCGCGTCATCCGTGTCGGATCATCCGCCTGAAAGACATTTCTTCCAGCGGCTGCTCCGCGTGCGCCAGCCTTTATCGCGCCATGGATCATCTGCAGAAACTCCCTATCAGTATTCGTCTTGGGTCCGCCCGCGATCACAACCGGCACAGGGCATCCCTGAATCACGTCCTTGAATGTATCCGGGTCCCCCGTGTAATTGGTCTTGATGATATCTGCGCCGAGTTCGGCACCGACGCGAGCCGCAAGCGCTACTGCTGCCGGATCGTGCTGATTGGATATGGCAGAACCTCTCGGGTACATCATCGCAACGAGCGGCACGCCCCAGTAGTCGCAGTCGTCCGAAACAACGCCGAGATATTCGAGCTGATCCGATTCGGTGTCGGAACCGATATTGATGTGCACGCTCACGGCATCTGTGCCGAGCTTGATTGCTTCCTCGACCGTGCATACAGGAACCTTGTTGTTCGGATCAGGTCCAAGCGACGTGGACGCGCTCATGTGGACGATCAGCCCGATGTCGTGCCCGTATCCACGGTGCCCGTGCTTAATCATTCCTTTTTGCATCAGGACTGCATCCGCACCGCCCTCTGCGACCTTGTTTATGGTTTCCCCGATGTCCACAAGCCCATTCATCGGACCCTCTGATATTCCATGATCCATCGGAATGATCAGAATGTTTCCGCTCTCTCTATCGATGATCCGTTCAAGCCGTATCTTCTTTCCTATTTCTGGCATGATTTCACCATTCTGAATAGTGTGTGCAATATGTGATATTACCACATCCGGGCATTATAAGTATTGCCTGATTGAGCGGTAAGATTTTAAATCTGCAAGACTTCTTGATGCTACAGAAGAAGGTGTTATTATCAACGTACTCCTGCTCGCCTCCCCGGATGTCCAGCACGACTTTGATTTCGTCGCAAGAATCCCGAATCTCGGAATCACATCGATCGCCGGAAACATAAACGACGTCTGTAATGTAAAGATAGCCGACCTGAACGTAACAGATGACCCGCACGAGTTCGTAGAGAGAACCCTACGGAAATACCACATCGATCTCGTGGGTCTCAGTTGCATGAGTTTTCAGTATCGGGGCATGCTTAGGGTCGCAAAGACCGTCAAGGAATGCGATAGCGAGATACAGGTGGTCTTTGGCGGATACCACCCGACGCTCGAGTATATGGAGATTGCCAAGAGCCCGGACATTGAATATATCGACTTTATCACGCGGGGCGAGGGTGAGGCAACGTTTCGGGAGCTTGTTGAGGTGATGCCTGAACAGAAGTACGATTGCGTGCTCGGTCTCTCGTACAAGGAGAACGGGGGGATGGTGCACAACCCACAACGTCCGCTTCTTGACCTAAAGGACATTCACCTTCCGGACCGCGGCGCGAGGCTGCTTACGAAAGGGTTCTATGGATTCTGCCATACCGTTGACGTGGTTGAGACGAGCAGAGGGTGCACGCAGGGCTGCAAGTTCTGCAGCATAGATCGCATGTACGGGCGCAGTTTCAGAACGTACGAGATCGACCGGGTGATTGCTGACATAGCGGACGCGAAGAGACATGGCGCGCAGAACATATTCTTTGTTGACGACAACATCACGCTGAACACGAAGAGAATGAAGCGTCTCTGCGAGGCAATCATCGATTCTGGGCTCGATGACATATACTACCAGACACAGGCGAGCACGAGCGGGATTGCAAAGAGTAAAGAGGTCGTGGACCTGATGGCAAAAGCCGGATTCGACGGGGTCTTTCTCGGAATCGAGAACGCGCTCCCGCGCAATATCGAGCTCTTTGGTAAGACCGGGATGGCATCTGACGCGGAGAAGGCTGTCAAGTACCTGCACGAGCACAAAATCATCGTATCTGGTGGAATCATCAGCGGAAACCCGGACGACACCGAGGAAGATATCCTGAGAAACTACGAACTCGCAAAGAAATTGAAACTCGACGTTCCGATCTTCTACATCATGACCCCGTATCCGAAGACAGTGCTTCGAGAGGAGTTAATCGATATGGGGCTCGTCACGAATCTTGATGATGTTACAAAGTACGACGGCATCTATGCGAATGTGAAGACAAACCACATGAGTACGGATGAGCTCCAGCATCTGGTCTGGAAGATGAATATCGATTATTATGATATAGACTGGTATCGTTCAAACAACATCATAAGGCGGTATCCGAGATGGTATCTGAAGCGCACGCTCGAACTGATCCCAAAGTACACAAAGAGACGGTTACAGCTCCTGCTCGGGCTGAAGACGGAGAGGGATTTCTACGAGGAAGATATGCAGTCAGGAACGCTCTGCAAGGGCGGGGTCTGATTTATTGCACAACATTTTTAACCGATGCTCAATCAAGTACCAAGTAGCTACTATTGCGGGACAGTAGGGTAGCTTGGTCGATCCTCGAGCGTTTGGGACGCTTGGACCGCGGTTCAAATCCGCGCTGTCCCATCCATTGAATCACATAGCCTTGCGTAGCGAGCCACACCTCACGACGCACTTATAGACATAGATATTTATAGCATAACATGAACATAGCACTGAATAATCGGCATCTACATCTCAATTTCACATTGCAGGGAACGGTATAATGTACCTCAAGAATCACATATTCGATGGGACGTTGTTGGTTGCGATATGTGATCGTGAGTTGATCGGGCAGACATTCAGCGATGGGAGACTGACTCTGGAAGTCTCCGAATTCTTCTACAAAGGTGCGCTATCGAGCGCTCATGAGGTCATGGCTGCGCTTGGTACGGCAGTGGTTGCCAATCTCGCTGGAAAGCGAGCGATTGAGTGCGCACTCGAGGGTGGTTTTATAACTGAAGATAACATCCTTATAATTGATGGTGTGCCACATGCCCAGATGGCAATGGATGCGGATCAGGCGGTACGGATGTGATAAAACGTGGTCGACATAGAGCCAGAAGAACATGAGAACGAGGTTACAGGAATCCCTAGTGAGAGCATAACCATCGTGGGTGAGACAGAGCTGATCAATACTATTATCGAGAAGCACAGACAATTCCTGGAAACGTACAACAGTGAGTTTGGATCTCTGGAGCCCACAGTGTCCGAGCTCAAGGGACTGTCCAGCGACGAGAAGCGGGAGCGAGACGAGATCAATGAGCATGTTGCCGAGCTAAAAGAGAAGCGGCAGGTCTTGTATCACCAGGCAAAGCAGCTCAGAATCGAGATGTTTGACCTGATCAACGTCAATCAGGACGCGCAGAAACATGAACAGGAGATGAGACTTTTGCAAAAAGAGGTTGAAGCGCTGGACTGGAAGCTTCAGACAACGGTCATGGGGATTCAGAAGGAGCGCGAGATCGTTGATAAGATCAAGACACTCTCTGCAAGAATCGACGAGATACGCGAGGAGACGGGACCCGTCACTGAATCTGACGAGCAGGTCAAGCAATTCTCCGCACAGATCAAGGAGATGATGGAGGGGGCAGACGAGTGTCATAAAGCGATCGTCTCTGTTGCGGATCAGTCCCAGGAACACCACGGATCATTCGTTGAGTACATCGAACGGTTGAAGGGCGTGCGCGGACGACATATCTGGCTGCAAAGCCGGATCAAAAGCCACGGGACCGCACTTGAACACTGGGAGAACAAACTCAAGAAGATCTCAGAAGGGGGGGGTTAGGATGACTGATGTGACTGACGGGACTGACGGTTCCGATGAATTCAGGAACATGACCGAGAAGGAACTGAAGAATCATGTCAACAGCCTGAGACAGCAGATAAGCCGTTCAAGCAACGAAATAAAGAGGTCCATTGAGGAGATTAAGACGCATCGTGAATCGTCAAACGAACTGCGGAAGAAGCGCGATGAACTGAACAGGATTGTCAAGGAATGTGCAAAAAAGGCGGAGATCTGCCGAAAGGCGCGGGACGAGGTCAATAAACAGATCGCCGACCTGAAGAAACTGCGAGGGGAGTCGCAGAACCACATAAACAAACACCGCACCGCAATGGATCAGCTGAAGGAGAAACGTAACGGTCTCAATGCAACCGCGAAGATGCACACCACAAGTCTCGAGAAAGCCTACGCGCATGAGCTGTATGTACTCACCCGTGCTGATGTCCCGCTGAATCATGAGATAGATGCTTATGGCAGATTGTTGGTTCTTGGCGAGCGATTGATAGCGAGTAGGGCGGCAGATGAGGTTCACAATGAACTCCTTCCGGTCTACAAAGAGGTGAAAAAACTGCGCAAAACAGCTGATAAGATACATCATACGATCCAGGAACTTGCCGATGAATCACAGCGCCACCACGACGAGTTGCTCGCCGTATACGCAAAGATGGACAGCCTCCGCAAGGAGGCGAACCAGTATCATGCGTGGCTGAAGGACAAGACCCGTGTAATCGAGCCGCTCAGCAAATCAATCGATGCGCAGAAGGCGTCGGTTGCAAAACCGCGAGATGAACTCGCTCTCTGCCTTGATATACTGAAGGATACACAAACGCGTGGTAATGCGAACGATCGAGAGGTTGCACTGGAGAAATTGAAGACAACAGGTCGCATGAGTCTGGAAGACCTCAAGGTGCTGATGGATAGCAAGGATATTAAGTTTGACTGATATGTATATATATGCAGTGCATCGCAATTGATGTTGGTTTTGGGACGCAGGACATACTGGTCTGCGATTGCGGAAAGTCACTCGAGCAGTCGTTCAAGATGGTTCTGCCATCCCGGACGATGATTGTGGCAGAGCAGATCAGAGGTGCAACCGAACTGCGCAAGGACATCTGTCTGGAGGGGGTTGTGATGGGTGGCGGACCATGCGTACGCGCAATAAAGGATCATATCCGATCCGGGCTTCAGGTATACTCAACAGAAACCGCCGCAAAAACTATTTACGATGACCTTCGTCGGGTGCAGAGCCTTGGCGTTCACATCGCGCCACAAATGCCACCAGATCTACCGGATGCGGTCAAAATCGAGACAAAAGACATCGATCTCGCCGCAATCGAGGGGATGCTTGGGTTGTTCGGGATGGATGTGCCCAAGATGTTTGCGGTTGCTGTGCAGGACCATGGCGAGAGCAGTGAAAGCGGTGAAAGCAACCGGATCACTCGGTTTAAGCATCTCCGAAGAACGATACAGAGAAGGGGCGATCTGCGATCGTTTGTCTACACAAGAGATGCGATTCCCAAACACCTCACGCGCATGCGCGCTGTCGCAGAGACGCTTGCAGATCGCAATCTTGTTCTGATGGACACAGGACCTGCCGCAATATTCGGCGCGGTTGCAACCGGAGAGGATGCAATCGTGCTGAACATCGGAAACGGGCACACGCTCTGCGCAATACTGATGGGGAGTCGCATAACCGGGGTATTCGAGCATCACACACGGCAGATAGACATTACAACGCTCGATAGTTACATCGATAGGCTCGCAGACGGAACGCTCACATTTGATGAGATCTTTGAGAGCGGCGGGCACGGCTGCTACATAGAGGATACCCCGCGCACAATCCCACAGATTATCGTTACCGGACCGAACAGATTCATTGCAGAAAAGAGCAGGCACGATGTTACGTTCGCGGCACCGCACGGCGATATGATGCTCACGGGATGTTTCGGGCTCGTCAAAGGGATATCGTCCATTACGGGTGGAAATCATGGCTGATCACAAAAATCGCACACTCTACGATCACAAGTGCACGGTCTGCGGCACCTGGATGGAGACAAACATCAAGAAGAGCAAGAAGGGGGCGAAGATTGTCATGTACTTCTGCCCCGAGTGCGGATTCTCGTACAGTCTGCAGGAGTGAGAGTGGGAGTGATTCCGACGCAGGTGGCTGAACTTGTGGTATTCGGACAGGAGGAGATGAAGCAATACCTGCGACTCTTTTCCGAGGCGATCAGACTCGGGCTTCGTTTTCATCTCTTAATTGAGGGACCGCCCGGAACTGCAAAGACGCTTGCTGTGAACCGGATGATCGCCACCCTAAAGCAAGAGGTCGGGCATGTCCCGTATGTCCGGGTCACGGGCAGCCAGGATGCGCTTCCGAGCGACCTGATTGGCGACCTCGATATCGGAAAGTACAGGAAAGGCGAGATGGACATCCTTGAGGGACCGCTATTTCGTGCGCACGGCGAGAACGTGCCCGGAATTGTGTATGCCGACGAGTTAAACCGGTTCAGCGAGTACACACTGATTATATTCACAGAGATCATGGCTGAGTGGCAGGTATCGTTTCCCAAGACCCCGCTCACCAAACCGTTGCGCGCGAACGTGATCGCAACCATGAACCCGTTTGACATCGCGGGCATAACCGAGGTTCCGCAGCATATCATGGACCGGTTCAACGCAAGGATTGTGGTCAATTACCCTGACAAGGCGACCGAACTCATGATTGTGGACCAGCACGTGAATTGTTACTACGAAGAGTTTTCACCCCGTCTGAAGACGTTCTTCTCTCCGCTCGTGAACACCACCCGCGCAATGCGAAAACTTGGAGTATCGCTTGGACCCAGAATCTACCTCTCGACCATGGATCTGCTTGCGCTGGAACTCTCCTCGAACGGATCCATCGATTGTGAGATTGTGATCCAGCATTATGAGAACGCGGTCAGATCCAGAATCGGAAATCTTGAGGAGGACAAGCAATCCGAGTTTCTGAGCACTGCGTCGATTGCGCTGCGCGGGGAACTCGGAGAGCGGAAGAAATAAGATGTATAAAAGTTGTTTTTAACCACAAGATTTATATGTAACAATTACATATTCGCATCTTGGTGATACCACATGAAAGACCTATCAGTAAAGGTGTTGGACGACGCCGATGAGGAGTTCGTAGACATATTGATCAAGCAAGGACTGAAAAGGAATACAGCCAAGGTGCTGGCGTATTTGAAAGGTACTGATGTTGCGACATCGAAGGATCTCGAGGTTGGTGCGGACCTAAGGCAGCCCGAAGTCAGCATTGCGATGCGGGAACTGCGCGCAAGTGGCTGGGTCACGGAAATCGATGAAAAGAAGCCCGGAAAGGGGCGCCCATACAAAGTGTACTCCCTCAGAGTAGCTATCGGAAATATCATCGAGAAACTTGAGGAAAGAAAGAAGAAAGAAGCAATAGAGACAATGGAAAGCATCGAACGGCTGAAGGCGTTGAGTGCGTGATGCACTCAGCCCTGCCCGTATGCCGATATTACATCAGCCCCATCAACAAATATTAAATCGTTTTCCACGGCGTATCTTTCTGCGTCCTTTCTTTCCAGTGCATACCCGGTATCAGAATCTAACATCTCGCAGATGCAGGTCACAGGATTGATTTCGGCAAGCTCTGCGAGAGCTATCGAGAGTTCGGTTTGACCCCTGCGCTCATCCAGCAGATTCTTTGCACCACGCAAGACTGCAACGTGCCCGGGGGATCTGAACTCGCTCGAAAAATTGTTTGTTTCTCCGAGCATCACTGCCTCGACGATCTCATCAAGTTTGCGCACAGTGAGCGCACGATCCCGGTCAGGGATGCCTGTGAATGTGGTTCTGTGATTCACCCAGATCGAAAAAGAGGAACGGGAGTCGTAGGGCAAATCCCCTTCCGCAAGACGCGCCAGGTCTGGTGAACGTCTGAGTATATCAGCCATGAACGGAAGCCCGAGACGCCGGGCAGCCTCATACGGCATCACCGCGCAGAGAAGCCCGCCACCATGTATGCGCATCTGCGCAATATCCTGCGGGGTGATCGACTTTGCCGGAAGCATCATATCAGTCTCGCCCTCACGGTCTGCGGCATCATACAGCAGCACCATTCTGTTATTTCGTAACGCGTTGATCGCTTTTGTTATGTTTTGCATAATACTACCTCTACATCACCACCGTCACCGACACGCAGCCGCTCTCTGAGATTGACGGGTGCTATGATCTCGATTATGTCATCAGGATAATGTTTCCGGTTCGGAATGACGATCGCGCCACATGTGCCGTCGATTTGCACTTCGAAACATTTAGCAGATCCAAATGTCCGTACCCCATCCTCAAACCCTTCTATATGAATACCGTCCATAGCATTCAACCTTTTTCTCATGTTTATGCTGTGGGAATCCAGTTCGATATTCAATGTTCCGGGATGTGGCGTAAATCCAAGTTTCTGCTCGAACTGGCGCATGTAGCCATCGAGTGCGATATAGTACTTTCCCTCACCAAGCCCGGTGCAGACCACTCCGGTCAGCCGCACATCCTCATAACCCCCAAATATCCGCTGATACTCCTGATATTCCCTCTGGAGGGAAAGTACGCCATCTTCAGTGATCAGGATCTCCTGACCGTTCGGAAGTATCCTTCTCGTGATCATATTTTCCTGTTCGAGAATCTGAAGCTTGCGGGATGCGGTTTGCGGGCTCGTTTTGAGGTGCCGCGCAAATTCGGCAGACGATATGCTTATGCTCGATCGGAGAGCGCCGAGCAGTGCCAGACGTTTGAGTGGTTCTGTGAACATGATCTCTTCCATTTTTGAGATGCATCCCATATATTGAATGAGTGAATTTAAAGGTTGTGGTTCCCCAGTCGCGACTTTATATTATTTTTTTGTTATTATTTTTGGCTCTCTGATATCTCGCGTGAAAGTGTTCAAACGACCAGCCATGTCGGGTATTTACCAGAGCTCACAAAACTTTGGTTTTGAGGGGTTTGTCATGGATTTAGTCTATTTATGGCAGTTTTTATCACGAATTTCACGAATGGACGAATGACACGAATCTATTCCGTTTTAACATTCGTGAAATTCGTTTATTCGTGTCATTCGTGATCTCTGCATCCCCAATACCTCACGGACACGATTTATCTACGAGATGTTTGCAACGCGAATTACAGAAAGAGCCTATTTTTCTCGCCAGGAAACATAGACTCACAATCGGGAGATCAATCAACATACCTGAGTAGTTACGTGGTTCCTACCATTAGGGTGGCACTGTCTGAAAATCAAGTGATTTGCCACCGCGGATGGCGCAGAGTTTTGAGACCGTTTTCATCCCTCTGCGTGCCTCTGCGCACTCTGCGGTAGAATCTAAGGGTATGGCGATCTCACTGGAAGCATCCATGCCCCTCCAGGTCACCCATACGCATGAAAATGTGCCACCTATTTTCGCAGCAATCGACAGTGCCCATTATGATAGTAAACATGTCCTTCAATCAGGTCGTTTGCCGGCCGGTCATGAGCAATTAGAACTCGTAACTCCTGAAAACCCTGCAACTACCACCCCTGCACAAGCTCCCGCGACCATGCACCATCACAGATGATCATCTCGTCCTGCATCCACTGCGGCAGATACTGGCGCACGCCAAGCCCTCCGCCACGCGAAAACCTCGAATCACAGAGCACAAGAACCCCGGTCTCGTCTGCTGATCTGTGCACCCTCCCGAGCGCCTGAATCGCCTTGTTCACCGCCGGAAGCGTGTATGCGATGAACAGCCCCTGCTCCCTCCCATATTTTCTCTGATAATATGAATTGACGAGCTTCTGCACCTCTGAAAATGCTGCCAGCGGAAACCCGACGACGATTGCACCTTTCAGGGCTTCACCATAGTAATCGATCCCTTCGCTCATCTTTCCACCGCATACCGCAAGCAGCACCCCCTTCTTGTCACTGCTTCCGGATTCAAAGAAACGCTTCAGTATGTCAGGGACATCCCGCGCATCTTTTGGCTCCGTGTACAGTATCTTTCCAGATTCTTGTGCCGCTCTTCTGCAATGGTCAAAATACTGATCCATCATGGAGTACGATGTGAAATAGATGGCAACGTTTCCCAAAACCCCTTCTATCAGCGCGGATATGTGTAGTTCAAGTTCTCTCTGATTGCTTGGGTCGTTTCGGTACGATGACTGGGTGGTTGCGTCCTTTGCTCCGAGAACCAGCCGTTTCTCTTTTGGAAACTGGTTTGGGATGCTCATAATCTCCACTCGTCCGTTCTTTCCGAAATAGTATAGTTCGTAGGCGGCTGCGGGCGAAAGGGTTCCTGATATCAGTATGGTTGCGTGAACCGTGTCAGCGATGCCTGCTATGACCGGACTCGGGTCGAGACTGCGGATCGCGAGTGTCAGCCATTGGTCTTCGCTCATCGATTTCACGGGAAGATACGAGGAGTCTCGTCTTGCAAGATGCAACATGAACAGAAATTCGGCAACGCGCTCAAGAAATACCTCCGCTGACTCAGAAGACTTCTGTTTCTGCTTTTTGATATTCTGTGCAAGTTTCAGGAGGTCGGCAATACTCTGAGAATCATCCCGCGCCAGCCCGCCGCCTGCGAAGACGAAATCCGCAAACATCCCGGGATCAAACCAGTCCTCGCCCTGCTTCCTGCTCTGCCCGCGATCCCGCGTCTTCTCCATGTACGTCGAAATCCGCGATAGAATGTCCCTTGCAGACCTCGCCACGATCCGGTTCTTCTCACCTGTGATCTGGTTCACTTCAGAGATCGCCTTCTCCACGACGTGCAGCGTGATTGTGTCGCTGTTGATGCTTCTCACGGTGTCTCCGAGATTGTGCGCCTCGTCCACGAGCAGAATTGTGTTCTCCGGATTGATTTCAAGCCAGTCAAAGAGGGCGTCTCGCATCGCGTCATCGAAGACATGATTATAGTTCAGGATGACAACGTCTGCCTTCTTCGCGCTGATCGCCATCACCTCATAAGGGCATGTGCGTGTGCAACGCTTCCGCAGTTCTTCCGGGTATAGAATCTCCTGCAGGATGGCTTTGCTGTCTTTTATCGCCTGTTTTGAGGGTCTGAAATTTTTTGACCCTTCGTTTGTGTACGCTTCCTTTGAATGGAGATAGTATGGGCAGAATGTACGATATCCCGGACTTTCGTCCGCAATCTCTGTTGCGATCTCCTGATCAGTCTCCGGATCATAGACATTGTACTCCTGCGCGCTCCGATTGTTCCGCCTCATAGTCTCGTCCAGCTTCGCCTCGAGAACGTCCATTGTAAAGACCTTCATGAGATCACACCCTGCGTAGACGTTATCGAATTCGCCGGATAGCTTGCACATCTTGTGCTTCCCAACGAGGTATGCGACACTTGGCGAGTGCCCGGTCTCTCTTTTGATCTTTTTGATCTCGCCTAAGTAGACGCCGATCTGGCTCACGGTCCTGAGTGCGACAACTATCTTGTTTCCGCCGCGGTTTGCAAGCAGCGGTGCGATGACACTCGTCTTCCCACTCCCGGTTGGCGCGTCGATCGCAAGGACGCGGTGTTCGCCACTGCATGCAACCTCCTGCACCCGATCGAGCATCTCCTCTTGATGCGGGCGGAATGATTGGTACGGGAACCAGTCTCTGTAGTCGCTATAGCCTCTGTAGTTGTCGTTGGGGGGCATCTCCTCAATTGTCACCTGCACCTGTTAATTAACCGGGACACCAGTCATATAGTTAATCCTCGCATTGGTTTGGGCAAAGCATTTATGTATATCTGGAGCGTTCTTTGATGCGCATCAATACCCAGTAGCGGGGTAGGGTAGCCAGGACATCCCGACGGGCTCATAACCCGTAGATCGATGGTTCAAATCCATCCCCCGCTATCAATGTGTGCCACTAATCTTCGACTGCGTGATTTTGTAATCATGGACAATGACTGGATCTTTGCGGTATCCGGTTATGATCAGACTGGCGGGGTTCAGGCAGTCCTCAGATACATACCCGATCGAGACGGTGACCGCGAGTTGGACGGGCTCAGGTATCGCAAAATCGATTTTGATGATTCAAGCGGATTTCTGGAGGAGAATCATCCTTCATGGAAGTTCCGGGTTCCCGAAGATGCCATCTCAAGGATTTTTCGAACAGAGGAGCGCGTACCATCCCTTGCAAAGGAGGATCAAAGGGTCGCAGTGATCGTTGATCTGTTGAATAGAGCAGGCATCCCGCTGGACAAGATGGGTGTTACGGGATCGATGCTTCCTGGGTTGCAGATTGCAGGTTCGGATATCGATTTTGTGGTGTATGGGCGATACTGGTTCCTTGCAAGAGATGCGATCATGCAGGAGATTGCGAAGAATAAGGACACTGGCGACTCGGACGGCTCTGACCGGTTATGCATAACAGAGATCAGCGAGGAGATGTGGCACCAGATATATGCGAAGAGGGTTCCGGAAATCTCGTTTGAAGAGTTCTTAGTTCACGAACTACGGAAAGGAAATCGCGGCATGATCGGGGGCACGTATTTTGACCTGCTATTTGTTCGCGACCATGACCAGCTTCCTGTGCAACAGGAACGTGGCACAGACCGGAACCGGTGTACCATCACCGCGCCAGTCGTGAACGCCGATCTCGCTTTTGACAATCCCGCGGTATACGAGATCGACCACCCCGTCATATCAGAGATTCTCTGTTACACACACACTTATGCGGGGCAGGCGCTTGCTGGCGAGACGGTCGAGGCGCGGGGTATGATGGAGGAACTCATTTCCCACCGGAGGCGCCTCGTCGTCGGGACGTCGCGTGAGCCGGTCGACGAGTGGATGCGGTCGCTCAGTCTGCTGAGTGGATTGTGAACTCTTGAGACTTCACGTGGGGTATTTCAGCGGGCGAGACCGACTGTTTTTCTTATGACTGGTCAGACCACGTGGTGATCATGGCTATTATGCCATTTGCCGCAAGCAGGTCACAACCCGGTGCTGTGCTGGTGGTGTCGACGCATTTCAGAGTGTGATTGCGCCTATGATCTCCGAAGTCGTATCTAACATCGCGGGGGCTAAACAGGTTGGTGTTCTGTCTGAGCGGCGCGTGGTTTGCTGCCCAGGCACATACATTGCCGGATCGGGGCAGGTGGGCTGGCTATGATGCTGGCAATAATGATGTCGCTGGTTATCTTGGTAGGCGTTGCGATATATACTATGGCTGCAAAACGGTTTCGATTACTTCACCGACGTTGCTCTTATCTGTCGAAATGTCGATAGATATTTTTTATTTATGGCATATAGGTTTTATTTTACGAATATATAGGTATGTAAACGAGTGCCTAGTACTTATTAGACTGACCTGACGTAAAGTATTTATACTAGGAGTTTGTAGTGTTACGCGTTCTAAAATCCAGGGTAGTTTCCTCACACAAACTTAGTCCTTCATTTTCATCAAAACTTACAAAAAAACTCAGTGCAGAATAGAAGTTATATACCTTCTCCCACATATAACCGAGCATGGATGAAGAAAACGAATTCCATGAACAATTCGACGCGCTATTCAGGACAAAGAATGAGTTAAACGAT
>DAOVGE010000100.1 GCA_030672605.1 Methanosarcinales archaeon | reverse complement strand
CGTGACACAGACCGTGTCGTCGTTAACTCGCTTGAGGAGCGTTTCACGCAGGAGATCTATGCCAGATATGCCAACCCGACATGGCTTGCGGGCATGATGGGCGAGGGGTACGCAGGAGCGCGTGAGATGATGAAATTCATGGAACATCTCGGGATGTGGGACTACACGATGCCGGATCTGGTCACAGATAGTATGTGGCAGCAGGCGTATGACATCTATGCAGCCGACATCTACGATCTCGGGCTGAGTGACTTCTTCGATGAGAATAATCCGTATGCATACCAGTCTATGACCGGCAGGATGCTTGAGATGGTTCGCAAGGGCTACTGGAACCCATCGGACGATGTACTGAAGACGCTGGTCTCTGATTATGTCGAATCCATTGTCGAGAATGGCGTCACCTGCTGCCACCACACCTGCGGAAACCCGCTTCTCGACAAGTTCGTGTCAGGCATAATGTCAATGCCCGGTGTGGTCTCGGATGAGGATTTCGCAACATATCGGGAGATTATGGACGCTGTTACGATGGTGCAGGATGCAGCGGGACAATCAGGCAATTCGGGAGGGGGCAGCGGCACAGGCACATATCCACCCGAATGGGAGAATCAAGAGGATCAGAGTGAATCCAGCTCCAGCTCCAGGACAAACGAGACCATAACCGAGGGCGGGGTTGGCACGGATGTAAACCAGCCAGAGGGCAAGGCAAGTCTTTCCGAGCCGTCTGACTACGTCGAGGGGACCGAGATGGAGGTTGAGACACAAGAGAAGTTCATGACCAATGTCTCATTCTCAGGCGCTCCGATGATCGGTCTCTTCATGGTGATCCTGCTTGCAGCGGTGATCTACTGGGGCTACCGCAGGCGGGGGTGACTCACCGCATCGGCGTCAGCTTCACATCCTTGTAGCCGCGCACGACATCGGGCTCAATCACGTATATGCCGGTCGTCGGCTTCTCGCCATAGATAATCATCGTGTTATTGCACTTATCGAGTTTCAGATGGACGTCGGAGACATCTGCAAGCGTTCTCTTGATCTCAGGGGCAGTACTGTGCTTACACATCGCAATCGTCAGGATTTTGTTCGCTGATGTGTACTGTTTCTCTGATATGATCGATCTTTTGAGGATATTCTGGTCGAGTATCGTCTCGAGAATCCCGTAATCCACAATCTTCATAGCGCCCCCTCCGTGCTCCGTATGCAGGCTCTGCATCTCTCGATCCAGTATGTTGAAATGGTCTGCGAAGCGCCCCCGATCATAAGCAGCAACGAAATCCTCGGTCACCGGCTCTTCAGGATTCTTTTCGGTCACCACCTTGAGTGAGTCCAGTTTGTCGCTCAGTCCATACTCAAAGACGTAGTTCTTAATCTCGCTCGGACCTGCGCCCCCGATTGAGAGCACAACCGCACAACCACCCTGCCCGACCACGTTCGCAGTGGTCAACATCGGCAGCACATAAAAGAAATTATCGACATTCGCGCCCGTTTCCAGCAGGACGTAGCTTCCGATCTGGTATCCACCTAATATTTCGTCCAGATCTCGATTTCCGGTCGAGTAGTGCGTTTTGGTGTTCGGGATCTGTTCATAAGGCATGTACTCTGAAGGATGTGCGACCTTGAATGTATCGAAACTCCTAAATCTGCCCGTATCCAGCGTGAACAGATAGTTTGGCTGGGGTATGCTGGCGCCACGCAACTTGTCGATAGATATGAGCCTCATACGCCTGCCACCGATATCTTTCCGTTGCAGTGTGACCACGCCGTCAGCGAGATAGCCGAGTTCTGCACTGCTCTTCTTCTCAAGCACGATTATGACCTTGGTGTGCGCGGGTTCAATCAGGCATCTGGTGACAAGATCGATTAAGAACTTCTCGCTCACCTTATATTTGTCGCACAAGCCTTCGAGGCTGTCCAGCACGAGCAGCGACGCATTGGGCAGAAACTCATCTACCCGGTCACATATCATGTCGAATTCAGACAGATCGGTTTTACCGGGGTCATCAAGCATCCCGTACACCTCAAAAGCATCTTTTTCGACACGCAGTGTCTTGTTATCGGTTTTCTTGAAGAATTTGTCCCAGAACACGCTCTTCGTCTCGATAACATCGACATCATCGTGCATCTGCCACAGCCGCGGGAATAATCGGTATGCCGCTTCGGTCGTCGATCTGGTGGTCATGTATATGGGGTTGCAATCGAGAAACGTGTCCATCAGTTCGAGCGCCAGAATCGTCTTGCCGGTGCCGGGACTACCTTGCACGATCAGTGAACTGCCCCCCTCCTGAGACAGGAACCCCCTAATCTCCTCTGGAATCATGAATATAACAATATATGTCCCATATTCTTAATAAATCTTTTGAATTTCTGCGGCAACCAGCAAACGAACACCATGCACTGAATGTGAGATGGTGGAAAAGCTCATCGATAAGATAGAAAACGGATTTGGGTAATAGTTCACGTCTGCCAGTCAACATCCGGGCGTGGCACCAAACAATCACAGAGCGGAAAGGGCTACTATCACGAGCATGTCGGGAAGCGTTGGATCGTTGTGACGCTGCGTAATGGAAAATGAACGTCAATTCAGGAGCGGATCGTGACTGCGCTGGCGGCATGGACGCAGCAGGGTCTCGGGTAGTCTCCGGATGATGCGGGCAATTTTGAGGGCTAAACACGTACCAGGAAAACATATACCAATCAATTTGGGGGTGCAAAAAACTTAATAAGTCTAATATTGGAGTAGAGCTATTATGACCGCGGTTGAAATAAAGCCAAAGGGACCACGTGCCAGGATTAGGGATGTAGTGAAGAAGGCTGAGCCAAGAGTGGAACCAACCATTGCTGCAGAACAAGATCGAAGTATCCAAATTCAAAATATGCTGCAGAACCTCAGAAAGAAAGAGAAAAACAAGATAATAACGTCCGCGCTGTTGAAATATTATGAAGCAGAGGAATTGAAACCGTATCAGGCAGAGCTTATCAAATTACAACGTCATATAGAAAAAACCGGAAAAAAGCTAATCATTCTTTTCGATGGCAGAGACGCATCCGGGAAAGGAGGCACTATCCGGCGGGTTACCCGGTATATGAACGAAAAACGGTATCGTGTGGTCGTCCTTGGCAAACCAAATGAAGATCAGGCAACTGAACTCCACATGAAGCGCTATATTGAACATTTTCCTCATGCGGGGGAGATCGTACTCTTCGACAGAAGCTGGTATAATCGGGCAATGGTTGAACCTGTGATGGGGTTTTGTACCAAGCGTCAATATCACCAGTTTATGGATAAAGTGACCAGTTACGAAGAAAATTTCGTCGCTGATGGAAATACAACGCTTCTTAAATTGTATTTTTCGGTTTCTAAGGAGGAACAGGCAAGACGATTCGAAAGGAGGAAAAACGACCCGCTACGACAGTGGAAACTCAGCGAAGTGGACTTACAGGCACAGGAATTGTGGGCTGAATTCACTGAGAAAAAATTCAGATTGTTACAAAAGACACATACCAAAACGCTGCCATGGCATATCATCCGGTCGGATGATAAACATCTGGCTCGATTAGAAACGTTTAAAACAATCCTCAACACAGTTAGATATGTGGGTAGGAGGCGGACGTTGGATTTTAAACAGGATCCGGAGATCGTGATACCCGGGGACAAGGAAGCGAAGATAATGAAGAAGAATTGGAGAAAATATGGTACGTACGAGTGTTGAAGCGTATGGTTACATACTCAAGGGAGTAAAATATGGCAACGAATAACGACAATGAGGAATCCGGAAAAAAAGTGAAATTGGCTGAACACACCGCCATTAAGAATGTGGGCAAGGTGCAAAAGAATAACCGTGTTAGCGTATGGGTAAAAAAGAGTACCCTTGAATATGAAGAGGAACTGCGCAATCTGCAGACCGAACTTATAAAGGTGCAAAACCATGTCAAAGATCACGGACTGCGTATCCTGGTATTGTTTGAAGGACGGGATGCTGCCGGGAAAGGGGGCACGATAAAGAGATTTACCGAACATATGAATCCACGGGGTGTGCGGGTTGTAGCACTCGAAATACCGAGCGACAGGGAACAAACCCAATGGTATTTTCAACGATACGTCCAGCATCTTCCATCAGCAGGGGAGATAGTATTGTTTGACCGTAGCTGGTACAACCGGGCAATGGTCGATCCTGTGATGGAATTCTGCACCGATGAGCAGAATAAGCGCTTCTTAAAGGATGTTCCTCTCTTCGAACAATTGCTTGCAAAAGATGGAATTTTTCTATTCAAGTTTTATTTTTCAGTCTCTAAAGATGAACAGGTAAGACGATTTGACGCAAGAAAGACCAATCCGCTGAAGCAATACAAAGTCTCCCGCGTTGATGAGATGGCGCAGGAAATGTGGGATCAGTATACAATAAAAAAGTTCCAGATGCTTAGTGAAACAAACCGAACCATCGCCCCATGGACGATCATTCGATCCAATAACAAGAAAAAAGCGAGACTCAACTGTATTAAATATATTTTATATAACCTGGATTACGAAGGTAAGGTCCATGAAAGTAAACTCAAGCCAGATCCGGAGATCGTGATTTCGGGCATTGATGAACTCAAACACATGGAAGATAATCTGTTGAAACCGATTGAACTGCCGGGATGAGGCGCGTTCTTGTTAATATTGTGTGGATTTCCGCCTATAAAACCACGATTACACAAGAGTAACACAGAACTCTTGTGGAAATCTGTGTAATCTTGTCTGTTGACAAGAGGTTGCATCGCGGATTGCCTAACCGGCTACCTCTTCCATCCGGGGTAATTCTACCGCAGAATGTGTGGATGGCAACGCCCACGCAGTATGCCTGCGGAACAACATGGAAAATCAAAAAGTCCGATTCGGATCAACTGCCAAGATAAAACCCGCTATTCCGAGTGTAATGTGAACCAACGAAAGAGTCGTAACGCGGGATAAGCGAATACGGACTGTTACGCTTAGGCTAAAAGGTATGGACTCAGACTATAACGGCTGCGTAGACGTTGTATGGGATGGGCAGACGGTTTACGGCTTACAGATGGCTTCTAAGGCGTCCATAAGTATCTGTGATTATAGAACTTGGTAAGCCCAATATGTTCCCGGAAAACCAGGGTAATGACCCCGTGAGGGTAAACGATGGCATAGTGGGCAAACGGAATCGTGTAAATGCGCGAATGACATCTTGTAATGAGGTACATAGAGGTTCAAAATTAGCCTCCGCCCGAAAAGGTGCTGACCCGATCGTAGCGGTGTTTCATTGCATGAAAGGTGGCAGAATGTAAGTAATTCAATTACGCCTGTAAAAGGCGAG
>DAOVGE010000002.1 GCA_030672605.1 Methanosarcinales archaeon | reverse complement strand
GTTTTCTGTGGTCGATAGCAGTAGCCTGCCCTCGTGTTGCAGCAATCGCGGGCGCCACTCCTTCGTCTTTCTCGTCTCTGCGACTTTCTCGTTAAATCAGAGAAACGCAAAGACGCGAGGGCGCAAGGGCGCAAAGGTTGGAAACCACAGAATCCATCAGAATCAGGAACATTCTACTTTTAAACTGAAATGTCGATGTGTACAAGTATAAAAGTAAAAGGCATCACCAAAAGTAAACTGGATGTCCTGCAATCGAAATTCACCATCAACACTGGTAATAAGATATCCCTTCAAAACTTGCTTGATAAGATCTTGGATTGCGCCCTGTTGCATGAAGACGAACTCATAAAAAATGCCCGCATTGAAGGATGACCCGGCATGGAGCGAGGCTATGGATTGGGGTGAAGAGACCGACGCATCGAATGTGGATGAACACCTGTATCAATGAGGGTGGGGGTGGCTGTATTTATTGACACCGGCGCATTCATGGCATATAGGAATAAAAAAGACGTGTACCATAGCGAGGCGGATGACCTGTTACGACGCATCTTGCAAGGGGAATTTTGCGCCATATTCACTACCAATTTTATCTATGACGAGACCCTGACACTGGCGATGGTGCGCACTGGAAATAAGACTGTGGCAAAGGATATCTCCGATGTTATGCTCTCACCGCGCAATTGTAGATGATGATCATCGATGTTACCGTTCTCAATAAGGCATGGGAACTGTTTTTCAGGCTTTTTGATAAGCGGATAAGTTTTACTGATGCGATCACCAATGGCAGTGATGCAGCAGGAGAATGTCGGGATGATCATCACGTTTGATTCGCATTTCAAGGGGATGTTCGAAGTGCTGGGCGGGTGAGGTATGCGAGCATCATGGGGGCGGTGTAACCACTCCGGTACCTAAAAACAGTATCATGCGACCTCGCTATACCGGCAATGCTTGACCTGGAACACAACATGCACGCTATTTGGCATCTACCGTCCCAGATCCTCACCGCACCTGTACCGCGCGTTTAAGCACCGCACATCCGATTTCAACGCCGAGATCGGCTGCGATCACAGGACACTTCGCAAGCAGCATGAAGAAGATGTTTCCAGGTTCCTCGCTTATTGATTCATAGTTTCCCTGACCCTTGCTGATGATCATATCCGACGACCTGAACGTATCAACGAATTCCTGATCGCACCGCTCAAGAATCGTCCCGGGCGTGTCCGCAGTCGTCACAATCTCTGCAAGCGAATCGATTCCGCAGAATATCGCATCTTCCATCGTTGCATCGTTTATGATCGGCTCCTTCTTCACAGCGTAGACGATATCTGCGTATTCTTGGATCTCTTCGAGGAGCACCCGGTCAAATACCACTTCCCCGGCATTGTCCGCAAGATAGAGTATGCTCTCTGATTCTTCAAGCGATTTCACGAACGAAGGGTAATCGTTTATTGCAAAATCTCGTGACAAGGTGTCCTTTATCGTTTTTTTGATGTTGACCTGGATATTCGCTCCAAAGTCGATGATGTTTCCGGCAATCGCAAGTTTTACCGCAGTGAACAGCCGATCCTCCGAATCATCCACAATACCTTTCAGGCAGGGATACATCCCCATCGCAATCCCGTTGTATTTCACTTTTAGATCCTTGTACGGATCGTCGCAGCCGGTAACATCATGTACTATAGAGTACACGGTATGCGCAATCGTTGGAGGGCTGCGACCGAGCGGGACATCCAGCAACTCCTTCATAACCAATTTCAGTACCTTTTCATGCACCACCTGGTCATCCGTTACCATTTCTGCGGCATTGAGCGACTGTTTCAGAAGACACGGGATGCATTCGAGTTTTGACTTCATGATATCTCCTCTATGATTGTATTCAGCTTTGAAATTGCCTCTTTCTCACGAGAACCGCCACAAACCTGAACGATTCGTCCATAATGCTCGATCAGATCGAGGTATCGCTCATCCCCCTTCAACCTGTACCGCGTGGCATGCACAAGCGATTCTATCACCGCATTGAAGCCGCGGTTTGTGCAGAGCAACGGCGTGTCATGGACCTCCCCGCGCACAGGTGTCAGCTCAAATAAATTCCCTTTCAACTGCCTGCATTCAAAGATCAGCCACGCACTCGCATCTTTCAGCACCGGACACCCCACACCATCCGGAAATTCGAACGCATCCCTAATGAGGTCCCCGAATGTCGACTCCACATACACGACCGGGTCATGGATGATGTTTGCGGCGATCTCGCCGGTCTCGATTGCGTTCTGCCGCGTGTGCGTCCCCGGAAAGAGCCGCACACAGATCTGATCGCGGTTCTGGTTCCTGATAATCCCGATAGGAGCTGCATTCGGGATTCCCGACCTTGATAGTGTCGTTGCGATGATTTCGGATATCCCGTCACGGATTCCGAAGTCGTCCGGGTTCGGGCGAGTCGCCTTCGGTGGTATACGTTGCTGTTGGTCTCGGTCTCTGCTGGTCATTATGGACATGTCCCGGAGTTTCGGTTCTGTTGCTGAAAGCGTTATGTACAATACATCTATATTGGGTTATATATGCCGCCTTTCGTTCTTGTGAATCCGCAGCAATCGAAGATCACCCTCATGCAGGTCAGGGTCGGGAAGAGGACTCCTTTGTTCTGCGGAACAATCACGCTCACGGAAACCAAAAAGGGGATGCGCCCGGAGAAGTTCATGTCGGAAAACCAATTCCGAAAGCCCTCTGAGGTAATCGAGATGTTGAGAGGTGCCGATCAGATCCTGCTTGCACCCGGAGATCAGAAGATGAGCGAGGATTTTCTGGACATGCTACACGGGTATCAGCTCTCCTGCAAGCGGATACGCGTCTGTCGGTACTGCTTGCTCGAAGATATGTGCAGTCCGCTCGGTAAACAGTCGATTGCGTACAAAGGCGAGATGCTATGCCAGAACTGTGCGCTCGAAGAGCTGCGCAAGCAACTCCGCTCCATGAAACTCGGCGGACCCGGCGCCGAGCGAATCGAGAGGCTGCTTCTCAAGACAAGAGACCTCGACCGCATCCTTGGCATGCTCGATTTCGAACGGCTTGATCACGACCTCACGCTGTACCGCACAATCGAGGCGACATGCCCTGCGACCGTAAAAAAAACATTGGTGCGCGATCTTCCACTTCCAAAGCGTTTTAAGAGTAATCTTTCCGAAAGAATCGATGAACTGCTTCCGGTCCAGTCGCTCTCAATCGAGAACGGCTTACTCAAAGGTGTAAGCCAGCTCGTCGTATCAGAGACCGCGACCGGAAAGACGCTGATCGGCGAGCTTGCAGGGATAAAGAACATCCTTGAGGGGCGGGGAAACGTTCTATTCATCGTTCCGCTGGTTGCGCTTGCGAATCAGAAGGAAACAGATTTTTCGAAGCGTTATGGTATAATGGGGATCACAACTGTGCCACAGGTCGGCGTGAGCCGGATAAGTGAGAGACGGCAGAAGCGGGGGAAGTCTCCGACAAAATCGACCACGATCTGGGTCGGCACTTATGAGGGCGTGGACTACCTGCTCAGGGCAGGGAAGGCTGATCGGCTCGGGAAAATCGGAACAACCGTGATCGACGAGGTGCACACCCTTGCTGACGAGGAGCGCGGGCACCGG
This sequence comes from Methanosarcinales archaeon, assembly GCA_030672605.1. Taxonomy (GTDB): domain Archaea; phylum Halobacteriota; class Methanosarcinia; order Methanosarcinales; family Methanogasteraceae; genus Methanogaster_C. The sequence continues at coordinate 6,336 of DAOVGE010000002.1, read as the reverse complement.
CTGGACGGTCTCATCGCGCGGTTGAAGTATATCGCGCCGGATGCGCAGTTCATCTACCTCTCGGCAACCGTCGGCGATCCTGCCGCGCTCGCAGAGAGACTCGGCGCAGGGCTGGTCAGGTACGAGGAGAGACCGGTTCCAATCGAGCTGCATCTGCTATTTACAACCGAACGTGACAAGATACGGATAATCGACAGGCTGGCGCGGCAGGAATGGAACACGACATCATCGAAAGGCTATCGCGGGCAGACGATCGTCTTCACGAACTCACGCCAGAGATGCCATAAAATTGCAGAATCGCTCCAGATCCGTGCCGCCGCATACCATGCGGGCTTGTCGCGTGAGGAGCGCAGGCGCATATCACAGGCATTCGCAGACGGCAAGCTCGAAGTGGTCGTGACGACGGCGGCGCTTGCCGCTGGTGTCGATTTCCCTGCGTCGCAGGTCATCTTCGAGTCGCTTGCGATGGGTATCGACTGGTTATCCGTGCACGAGTTTCACCAGATGCTCGGGCGTGCCGGGAGACCGGATTACCACGATCTCGGAAGAGTCGCGCTGCTCGCAGAACCCGACCGGAAATACCAAAGCGGAACCGAAACCGAGGACGAGATCGCATTCAAACTTCTGAAAGAGGAGATTGAGCCGGTTGATATCACGTACGAGGATCCTGAACAGATCGAGGAGTTGCTTGCGTCATCTGCATTATCAACAAGCAAATCCGAACTCCGCAGTCTGAACGATCTCTTGATCGGAGGCGGAGACTTCGAGTATCTCTTCAAGAAGCTGGTTGAGTACGGGTTTCTTACATCCTCTGCCAGACAGACCGGATTTGGCAGAATCGTTGCGACACACTTCCTGAGCGCGGACCAGGCATTCCTGATCCGGGATGCGGTCAAAAAAGGCAAGTCTCCGATCGATATTGCTGTCGCTCTCGAAACGCTCGACTCAGTCTATTTCAAGAACGCTCCGAGGATCTCTGCTGCGCTGAAGATGCATGTGCCGACAAGGGTCTTTCAGGGCGCAGCGTATGACCTCGTCTTCGCCGGAGACTCGATTGCGTCTCTCGATTCGGACATCCGTGACCAGATCGTCGCATTCGTAACCGATTTCATGACGTGTTCGTGTAAGGATTCTCCGTACTGCGGATGCCCTGAGCGCGCCTTTTCAGAGAGATTGATCGAACTGCGCCGCGATGGGCTTGATCCGAAGGGAATCGTGCACAAGATCGGCGATTATGGAGTTTACGCTTACACGGGTGATGTTCTTGAGTATCTGGACAACGTCGCACGGAATCTTGAGGCTATCGAGCTGGTTGCAAAGGTATTCGGTAAAGGGGATGTTGAGCGCAGGGCGAGAGAGGTCAGAAAGGAGGTGGAGGGAAAGGGGGGCAAGGGAGGAAGGAATGGGGGGAGGAAGGAGGGAAGGATGCCATGATCGACCCATCCCAACTTCCTGACGAACCGGGCTGCTATCTCTTCAAAGACGACTCGGGACGAGTGATCTACGTCGGAAAGGCGAAAAATCTCAAGAAGAGGGTCAAAAGCTACCTTCAGAAGAGTGATTTCGATCCGAAGACCGAGGCACTGATCCGAAACATCGATTCCGTCAATTTCATAGTGACCGACAACGAGGTCGAGGCGCTGGTCCTCGAGAACAACCTGATCAAGAAGAATCGTCCGAAGTACAACATCGACCTCAGGGACTCGAAGCGGTATGCGTACATCGAGTTAACTGCAGAGGAGTTTCCGCGTCTCCTCGTTTCCCGGATACGGGATGAGAGCGGGGGTGGGAAGTTCTTCGGACCGTTCGTCTCGGCAACTGCCCGTGATCACATCCTCTCGACACTCAAGAAGACGTTTCAGATCAGAACATGCAAGAGGATGCCAAAGAAGCCGTGTCTGAGGCATCACATCGATCTGTGCCAGGCGCCATGTATCGGAGGAATCAAAAGCGACGAGTATTCAGAGAGGATACGTGCGGTCGAATCGATCCTGAAAGGGAAGACAGACGATCTAATCAAGTCCAAAAAACGTGAGATTGCAGAGGCATCGGACAAACTGGACTTTGAACATGCTCTGAAACTGCGTAACCAGATTGAAGCGATCGAATGGCTCAAGGAAAGGCAGAACATGGAGCTCTCAAGGAAATACGATGAAGACATAATCAACTACGTTGTTGCGGATGGGAGAGTCCATCTTATTCTCTTTAACATCTACATAGGAACCCTTGAGAATAAGCAGGAGTTTGAGTTCGAGTATGTGGATGAGTTCCTCGAAGAGTTCCTGGTTCAGTATTATTCGGAAAACGCAGTCCCTGCTGAGCTAATACTCCCGCAAGAGATCGATTCTTCGATGTTATCATTCCTAACGGCGAAGCGGGGGCGTAAAGTAGCCATCAGGGTGCCAAAGATCGGAGAGAAGAAGCAGTTGCTGGATCTCGTCATGAAAAACATAGAAGCGTCGTTCTTTGGCGAGATCGAGAGGCTGGATGATCTCAAATGCGCGCTGGGTCTGGAGGATGCGCCACTCGTGATCGAGTGCTTCGACATATCGCACCTCTCAGGAACCTCTACGGTCGGCTCGATGGTGCAGTTCAGGAATGCGAAGCCAGACAAGAGCAATTACAGGCGGTTCAAGATCAAAACGGTCGATGGGATCGATGACACGAGAGCAATCGCCGAGGTCGTGCAGAGGCGGTACAGACGGCTCGTCAAGGAGAATTCGGATCTCCCAGACTTGATCGTAATCGATGGCGGAATCGGGCAGTTGAATTCGGCGAGAAAAGAGATCGGAAAACTAGGTCTCAAAATTCCGGTAATATCCATTGCAAAGAAGCTTGAAGAGGTCTATATGCCAGGAATTCCGTTTCCGCTGGCGCTCGACAGAAGGGGCAACGCATTGAAACTGATACAGAGGATACGGGATGAAGCGCACAGGTTTGCGATCAGTTACAACCGATTACTTCGCAGCAAGGAGTTGTTGAAATGAAATTTAAGCTGGCATCAGAATTTAAGCCAAAAGGCTCGCAGCCAGAAGCAATAGAGAAGCTGACATCAGGTGTACGGAAGGGTCACAATTACCAGACGCTTCTCGGCGTCACAGGCTCGGGAAAGACGTTCACAATCGCAAATGTCATCGGAGCGGTTCAGAAGCCGACACTGGTTCTCGTTCACAACAAGACGCTCGCAGCGCAGCTCTATAACGAGTTTAAGGAGTTCTTCCCTGAGAATCGTGTCGAGTACTTCGTCTCCTACTACGACTTCTACCAGCCAGAGTCCTACGTTCCCGCAAAGGACCAGTACATCGAGAAGGACGCCCAGATAAACCCCAAAATCGAGCAGATGAGGCTTGCCGCAACCGCATCGCTCTCGTCAAGAGAGGATGTGATCATCGTCGCGTCGGTCTCGTGCATCTACGGAATCGGGGCTCCTGAAAACTTCAGGGAACTGGGATTTGAGATAGCGGTCGGGAAAGAGATTCCAAGAAAGGAATTCTTAAGGAGGCTTGTTGCGATTCAGTTCGAGAGAAACGATATCGAACTTGCGCCGGGGCGATTCAGGGTGAAGGGCGACACGATCGATTTCATGCCCGGCTACTTCAACAACGTGATACGCGTGGAGATGTTCGGCGACGAGATTGAGACGATCGCCGAGATCGACAAAACAACAGGGAATGTGATCGAGCGGATGAAGTACTTCTTTGTGTATCCGGCAAGACATTTCGTGATCCCTGAGGATCAGATCAAGGGCGCAATAGAATCGATAAAGGCAGAACTCGCTTACAACCTGCCGAACCTCGGGATGATCGAGGCTCACCGGCTGAAGCAGAGAACGCTCTACGACATCGAGATGATCGAGGAGACCGGCTACTGCAAGGGGATTGAGAACTATTCACTCCACTTTGACGGGAGAACAAAGGGAGACAAACCGTATTCACTTCTCGATTACTTCGGAGACGATTTTCTGATCGTAATCGATGAAAGCCACCAGACAATCCCGCAACTGCACGGAATGTACAACGGAGACTACGCAAGAAAGAAGAATCTGGTCGATTATGGCTTCAGGCTCGAGACCGCGCTCGATAACCGCCCCCTCAAATTCGAGGAGTTTGAGAAGTACATGCGGCGGAATACGGTGGTCTTCATGTCGGCAACGCCGGGCAAGTACGAGAGGCACGAGTCAAAGCAGGTGGTTGAGCAGATCATCAGACCAACCGGTCTCGTTGACCCGGAGGTATTTGTGCGACCTGTTGCCGGACAGATCGAGGATCTGATGCGAGAGATCAGCGCCACGATAGAACGCGGCGACCGGGTACTTGTTACGACAATTACGAAGAGACTTGCCGAGGAATTAACAGAATACCTGGCAGAACATGGGATAAAGACGAGATACCTCCATTCCGACATAAAAACACTTGAGAGAACCGAAATCATCAGGGAATTGCGGTTGGGGAAGTTTGATGTCCTCGTCGGGATAAATCTCCTCAGAGAAGGGCTCGACATACCCGAGGTCGGCTTCATCGGAATCCTTGATGCCGATAAGGAGGGATTCTTGCGGGACACGAAAAGCCTTGTGCAGACGATAGGGCGGGCTGCAAGGAATGTGAACTCGTTTGTGGTGCTCTACGCAGATAAAGAAACCGATTCGATAAAGGCGGCAGTCGCCGAGACAGAGCGGCGGAGGCGGCTTCAGATTGCGTACAATGAGGAGCACGGAATCGTTCCTGAGACGATTGTGAAGGCGATAAAGGAGAAACAGGTCGAGATAAAGGACGCAAAGCACATCCCGAAGAAGGATATTCCGAATCTGCTGATCGAAGTCGAGGTGGAGATGCGGGAGGCTGCGGACAGGCTCGATTTCGAGAGGGCTATCTGGCTTCGTGATCGGATGAACGAGCTCAGGACGCGGGTTGGGTAGGGGCGCTCACAGGTGGTGACGTGCCGGAGCGTCACACTGCCATCGATGAGCGGTCTTGTGTGGCATAGCAAGATCGCTTAACGAACAGAATGGGAAATCGTCGTTGGGTTTAAGCAGCATGACTACCGAGTTGTCAATCGTATGAAACCCATGCGATCGATATGGCAGTCTTACAGTATCATCGCTGGCGTGGCAACTGATAAATTCAACCTTGAACGTAACGGTAAGGTGAGCGGCATGAAATCGCTATGTGTAGGCTCTGGACTTAAGTGCGGGGTTTGGTGACTTCAGGAGATGGGCGCAATACCATCGCGTATACAGGGGTCAGATGGAATCTGGTGATTAGAAGGATTTTGTGGAGTGGTGGCATGAAAACAGCATCAATTATCATTCTTGTACTTGTTTGCGTTCTTCGAATTCAGTGATTACTTTTTCCAAAGCTTTTAAAACTCGTTTTGCATGTTCAGGTGCCATAAATATCCTTGCAGTTGAGAGCACGTCGCCTTCTGGCGGACCTTGCATAAAGTCTATAAAAAAATCTGAGTCAGAACAACTAACCATTGCAAGGTTAGAATAGAATGTAAAATCTATTCTCTTTATCTTCTCTACCGTCTGCTCAGTTTTGTTTTCTTCGTCCATTAAACATCCTCCGTGTAGTATGCTTGTTCACCGACGAAAGATTTTGCAACTACGTCTCCACCTATAACCGTCGACCCCATACCCCAAGAAGGCATAAGAGCGTCTTTTGTCCCCAAAAAAAAGTTTAAAGACGTGTTTACAAACGGAACGGAAATGGTGTTATAGAAATCTCCAGCAAGTTCCGTGACAACAACAGGTTCTTCAATCCGTTCTTTTTCAATGAGTTTTTCAAGTCGTTCCGATACGATGTATCGTTCTAGCATTAAAATTATCTTTGCTTTCACGTTTTCAATATTAAGTTGATACAACTGTGTTTTACCAACCTTACCCGCTTTTTTTACCACACCTTCCTCTAAAAGATTTTTTGTATGGCTATATACAGTTGCTTTAGACACATCTGTCATTCTTTCGATTTCTGGGACTGATAACACATCGTCATAATGCTCGGTAAAAGTTTCCACTACTTTAACTTGCGGGCAACCGCCAAACAATTCTGATAGTACGTACATGATCGTTCACTTCTTGTTCTATAGTTAGTATAGATGTTGTACTTAAAGTTTATTTTTTCGCTTTAACATTATCCATATATGAGATTTTTATAAGCAAGTCCCCCAACACTAAAAACACCACATGGATGACATCGCATTGAATGACGACGAACGAAAAGTTCTTGAAGTACTTGGTAAGTTGCACATATCCAAAAATAAAAACGTGCATGAAGCAACCATACGTAAAAAGTTACCTCAAAAATATCAAGGTAATTTGTCTAAAACCATCAAGAG
>DAOVGE010000009.1 GCA_030672605.1 Methanosarcinales archaeon | reverse complement strand
CTGGAATAAAACATGGAGAATAAAACCACAGAGGGCACAGAGAGTCACAGAGAGATGTAACCTGTTTTAAGATGGGATTTACGAGTAATGGTCAATAAGAAAACTCTGTGTTCCTCTGTGATCTCTGTGGTTAATTATCTATAAAAAATAATAAAGAATTTCATCACCATGATTCACCCCGGTCGGGTCACCTTGATTTCCAACTACCCATACAAAATAGCGAAGAGCCCTTCTTTGTGCTGCTGCGCAAGCATTTAATAGATTCAATGCCATACTTTGTTCCATGGAACCATGCAGAGCATGCTACAAGCGATGCGGAACCGAGAGGCTCTGCAAGAATGACCCCCTGCCGTACGGAGAGGTCGATTTCGGCATGATGGATGGATTTGAGTACTCGATGGCTGAATGGATGGCGTATTTGTAGCATGAATAAAAATAGTCTCAAGATAATTTACCTGCTGACCGCCATATCCCTGATCGTGGCGACGTACATGGTCTTTACCGGACCTGTGCCGATCGATCCGGGAGAACGTAGCATAATGTACAACGATCTTCAATGGGATCAGTACAAGCAGAGCTTCAAGATATTCTACTTCCATGTCCCGCTTGCATGGGTGGCGTATCTGGCGTTCCTCGTGGTATTCATCGCGAGTATCAGGTATCTACAGACCTCTGATATGAAATGGGATGTGCTTGCAGCGTCATCTGCCGAGATCGGAGTTATCTTCTGTTCATTAAACCTTTTGAGCGGCATGATCTGGGCGCAGGGTGCGTGGAATACGTACTGGGAGTGGAATCCGCGTCTGACAATCCAGCTGGTTCTCTTCCTTCTGTACGTGGCATACACGATGCTCCGGCGTGCGATTGCACCAGAGAGTCGTGCACGGTCCTCAGCAGTATTCGGAATCGTTGCATTCATCGCTGTTCCGATGAGCTATATCTCAATCAAGCTCTGGGAGACGCGGCACCCGGATCTGACAGGCAGGGGTGGTGGCATCGAAGATCCGATCATTGTATATACTCTGCTGATTAATATACTGGCATACACATTATTGTACATATCGCTGCTCACAATCAAACTGGGTATCGAACGAGCTACACGGGAGTTCCCACCCGCTCGCAATCCTTAATTACCGCCGCGCCCAAAAGTTGCTACCATGCCAGTAATCACCCTGCACTATGACGATCTTGAGGATCTGACCGGCGCGGACAGGGATACGATACTCGAACGCGTCCGCATGATCGGCGCGGACGTCGAGCGTGTGCACGATGACCACGTGGATATCGAGTTCTTTCCTGATCGCCCCGATCTCTACAGCGTTGAGGGCGTGGCTCGGGCTATGCGGGGTTTTCTTGATATCGAGACCGGAATCCCGGAGTACGAGGTTCGAGAATCGGATGTTAGCATTACGTATGATCAGGAGATCGGAAACATACGCCCGTTTCTTGCTTGCGCAGTTGTGAAGGGGATTAAATTCACGCAACACTCCATAGAATCGCTGATGAAACTGCAGGAGGATCTGCACTGGGGGATCGGGCGCAACCGTTCCAAGGTCTCAATCGGTGTGCACGACCTCGACCGCGTGGTTCCGCCGTTCAGATACATCGCGGCAGATCCATCCTACGAATTCGTCCCGCTCGACTTCGATGTCCCGATGTCGATTAGGGATATGCTGAAGAAGCACCCGAAGGGGGTCAAATTCGCACACCTTCTCGAAAAGTTCGATAAATACCCGTTAATACTCGATTCAGAGGATAATGTCCTCTCATTCCCGCCGATCATCAATGGAACGCTGACACGGGTGCAAGACGATACTGAGAATCTCGTAATCGAGGTCACCGGTACGGATAATTCTGTTTCCGTTGCGCTGAACATCGTTGTTTCGGCGATTGCGGAACGCGGTGCGGAGATTGGGTCTGTTCAGGTATGCACGCCCGAAACCACCCACCTAACGCCAGATCTCGCTCCGAAAATCCGCAGTATCTCAGTTAGCGACGCAGACGCTCTGCTCGGACTGGATATGAGCCAGGATGAAGTCCTGCAAGCCCTCCGGCGGATGCGCTTTGACGCAACAACACTCTCTGATGACGTAATCGAGGTTGCCGTGCCCGCGTACCGTGCAGACATCATGCACGCATACGACATCTTCGAGGACATCGCAATCGGGTATGGGTATGACAGAATCACGCCTGTTCTGCCCAAGACCATGACAATAGGCGAGGAGCACCCTATCTCCCGCATGAAATCAAGTCTCCGCGAGATCATGGTGGGTCTGGGCTTCTACGAGGTCATGCCGTTCACGCTGACGAGCGAGACCGTGCACTTTGAGATGATGCAGAGACCGCACACCAGCGACGCACACACCGCACACAGCACCACAAGCGGGGTCACGCGGGTCATGCACCCGATCACGAGGGAACAGACGATGCTGCGCACAACGATCCTTCCGAACCTGCTCGAGATACTCTCGTTTAACCAGCACCGGGAGCTACCGCAGCGCATCTTTGAGGCGGGCGAGGTTATCTCTGGCGGGAAAAACGAGGTGCATCTCGCAGCGGTCACAATCGATGCGCATGCGAACTTCAGCGAGATCAGATCGGTTGTGGACTCTGTTATGTGTGAGCGCAGAGCCGCATACGATATCACCGAGTCAGACGACCCCGCGTTCATCGATTGCCGCTGTGCCGACATTATTATCAACGGCGAGTCTGTCGGCGTCTTCGGGGAGGTGCATCCAGGGGTGATACTGAACTTCGGGCTGGATCAGCCAGTGATCGCATTTGAGATGTGGGGGCTCAAGGCATAGCCGCTGGTTACGGAAGTCGATGGAATTGAATAGAATTAGATAACAGTGGATGAAATCGGATACAGAGTAAATACAGAGGTCATACCATGCAACTCACACCCAATGAAAAACGCGTGCTTTCGGCGTTGAACGACCTGAAACGATCACCGCCAGCAGAACTTGCAGCAAAATCAGACTTGAATCCGGATGCTTTGATGCAGTCCGCCTATCTTCTGGAGGGGAAGGGACTTTCTGAGATTCAAGAATCCTTAACAGAAATTTACACCATCTCAGAAGAGGGAAAAGAATATGCGAGAGTGGGGCTCCCCGAACGCCAGATACTATCGTATGTGCAGTCCTGCAGCGAAGAGGTGACGATATCTGATCTGAAGACCAGATTCCCTCCGACAATAGTCGGGATATCTATGGGCTGGCTGCGTCGCAAAGGATGGGCCACGATTGCGGATGGTGTGGTCGTGCCCGTTGGTGCCGTTGCGCCAGATACGGGCGCAGATGAGGACGCGCTCCGGATACTGCTCGAAGAAGGTGTTCTGACTGAAAGCGCACACGAGAAAGCAGTAAAGGATCTGGTCAAGCGGAAACTGGTTAATGTGACCGAGAAAAAACTCAGAACGATTGTAATAACAGAAAAAGGCGAAAAACTCTCACGCGAGATTCCACAGGTGGAAGAGACCGCAGAGATTGTGCAACTGACATCTGATATCATACGGAGCCGCAAGTGGGACAACATCCGTGCTTATGATGTCCACGCAACTGTTCCGCGGACGTATTCTGTGAAGATTCACCCGTACCAGCGTTTGATTGATCAGATGCGCAGGATATTGCTTGAGATGGGATTCACCGAGATTAAGGGGGACGCCGTGCAGAGCTCGTTCTGGAACTTCGATGCGCTCATCCAGCCGCAGGATCATCCGGCACGGGAGATGCAGGACACGTTTTATCTTAATAGCGAGGCGGAACTGCCCAAAGGCTATGAGAAAGTCAGGGACGTCCACGAATTTGGTGGCGAGACCGGCTCAAACGGATGGGGCGGGGAATGGAGCGAGGAACTGTCCCGAAAAGAAGTTCTGCGCACCCACACAACCGCAATCACGATCAGGTACCTCGCAGAGCACTCTGATCCACCGAAGAAGGCGTTCTGCATCGACCGGGTCTACCGCCGCGAGGCGATCGATCCGACGCATACGCCTGAGTTCGAGCAGCTCGAAGGCGTGGTTATGGACCCGGGAGTCTCGTTTGCCAACCTTCTCGGATATCTCGTCGAGTTCTACCACCATATCGGCTTTAAGGATGTGCGGTTCAGACCCGGGTATTTCCCGTACACAGAGCCGTCTGTTGAGGCAGAGGTCTATGTCGATAGCCTCGGATGGGTTGAACTCGGCGGAGCAGGCATATTCAGAGAAGAGGTTACAGCACCGCTTGGAATTGAGTGTCCTGTGCTTGCATGGGGGCTCGGCGTCAGCAGGGTTGCGATGCTCAGGCTTGGGCTCAGGGATCTGCGGAAGCTGTACCAGTCCGACATCGATTGGCTGCGGGAGAGTCCGGTGGGGGCGTAGAGTTGTGCTTTAAGTAAACAGAGTGGGTGGATGGATTTTGAGCAAGATAGAAGGGTATGCAGCCATTGCATCCACTGTTGTTTTGTTTGTGATGTGGTTTGTGTTGTTCTGGTGATTCTATCATACGCCATAGTCACCCCACATCATCTTACACCCACCACTGTACGACCTCCAACCCGCGGATGCCACCGACTATAGTTGGGGGTGGTATGGCTTCTGGTATAGGAATCTTATTATAGGGGGGACTATAGTTTGATTAATTGGGAGTTGGTGAAATAAATGACACACAAGAGGAGAAGAGGGACTGCGATAATAGATGCACGCGAGGGCATTTTAGTAACTTCTGGTCATAGAAAAGTGTTCATTCTTCCAGGCGGTGAAGCAAACAAAGGCGAATCTAGAATGCAAGCTACCATCAGAGAATTGAGAGAAGAAACGGGTTTAATTGCTTATGATGCTACATATCTCTTTAGTTACGTTGGATCAAAACAAAAAACGTTCAGTGGACGGCACTATTTAAGAGACGATCACAAAGCATTCTTGATCAAAGCTAAAGGAAAAGCAAGACCAAGACATGAAGTCAAGCATATTGCATATTACAAACCTGGAACTGATGTGAGAATATCCCCTGCCACAAAATCGATTATTGATAAATATTATGGATTAAAACAGTGAAATATCTTTTTAAAAATGGTGTTCGCACCCCGCCCCCCTCACTCAGACACAATCTTCAGCGCGGCGTGCGGACATGCGGTGATGCATGCGCCGCAGTGGATGCACTTCGACTCATCCATTGCAACACGCCAGTCATCCGCAAACGAGAATACATAGACCGGGCAGACACTGATGCATGCGCCGCAGTGCACACACTCATCCTCGTCCCGGAGGATCGGATGCTCGAGCACCGAGACGGATGCGCCCTCACGCTCGAATGCGCGTGCGACGCGGTTGCAGGCATCGATTGGCACCTCGAGCACAATCTCGCCGCTGGTCGCATCGATGTTTGCGCGATCGACATTGATCTCAACACCGGTGCCGAGGATCACTCTCGCAATCACCGGGTCCTGCATCGCCGAGGAGATGTGAATCACCATCTTCATAGAATCGCCACCATTGCCGCCATCACCATCACCTCCGCACCAGCAGTTTGTTCAGATCTCCGCTCGTAACCATCCCGATGACTTTCCGCGCCTCATTGACCACAGGAAGCGCAGAGATCTTGTGTTTTTCCATCTTCTGCACAGCAAGCTCCACAAACTCGTCAGGGGTGCTTGTGACAACGTTTGTTGACATGACACTCTCGACGGTTCCACCATCGCCGCGGGCTACTGCTTTTGAGACATCCCATGAGGTCACAATCCCTACCAGGGTACCGTCCTCAGAGAGAACTGGCAGGTGATTGAAATAACCCTCAATTATCAGCTCAGCCGCGTCTTTGACGCATTCATCACTGCGAATGGTGCGCACATCCCCTGACATCGCATCCTGCACCAGCAGTTGCCCGCGCGTCTCCCGCATCGGTTTCGCGCTGCCGCGTGCCGGAAGGTGCGCGGAAGGTGCGCTCACAAAGAACTCACCGTCCGCAATCCAGCATTTGAGTTCGTCTGCAATCTTCCGTGCGAGATTGAAACTCGAAAGCGGGGACGTCCGCACCTCTCTTCCGTTGATATCAACGATTCCCGACTTTAATTCCTCGTAGGTAACCTCCCTCACCAGCGGGTGGCTGCGCCGCTGGATCCCAAAGTCCACAATCTCGGTTGTGAGATCAGAGTCACTAACACCCGTTGCTGCGGCAATCTCCTCATTTAAGATCGGTATCGGTACCCCGACTCCGACATACAGGCTGGTTCCGTACTTGTGAAACACCGCGCCGCGGATGTATAGGGGGTCCATCTCCTTGAGACTCCCTGTGAGCATCATTGTTCCGAAGCGATTCTCGGGATCATGCTGCGTCCCGCTGCCGATCACATAGCCCTGACCCCCTCCGAGAAATATTCTCGTGCCTGTGCCAATCGTCCTGAAAGTGGGGTCATTTGAGAGTGGCGAGAGCATGCCTGAGCCCGAATACGTGACATTGCCGAATCCGGGGAGGAGTGTGCCCATGTAAGTGTATAAAACGCGTTTTGTTGAGTTTGTTGCGGCATCGTAGCGTTGGTATGCGTTTCTCGGGTTCACCATCGTCGCCTGATTCAGATCGTCGATTGTGATTCTGGTATCCAGCATCCTGCGCGGGTAGCAGTCAGTTCCGGAGGATTCCGCATGCAGATCAATCTCTTTTCCTGCGATCAGATCCTCGATCACGTGCCCGCCACCATAGGATTTGTCCGATTCTGACTCCTGTGTTGCGCCAAGGTATGCATCGACCGCGGCCAATCCCGAATACGCCTCAACACCGTTCAGATAGGCTCGCTGCATCCGGATGGGTGGATCCGAGTGCCCGAAGTTGAGGAATGCGCCTGACGAGCACATCGCCCCGAATGTTCCAGTGGTTACCACATCGACTTCACGCACCGCCTTCTCTGTTCCGTGCTCCCGTATGTAGTCGGTCATCTCCTCTGCCGTGAGGACAGAGACACTGCCATCCCTGATCCTCTCATTGATCTCGGATATTGTTTTCGATGCCATGGGTGATTATACAATAATCGAATCTATCATATTTAAAAACTACAGTCACGTCGGCGTCTCATCTCACTGTCTTGCGGGTCCCGCATCCGCATATCCCTGCCGCTGCCCGGTCCCCGCCTCTCTTTCGAGCATGGCGGGCTTGAACATGAGTTTAATTACATTCAGAGCGTGCTCTCTTGCACGGGCTTCTGCCAGCTCAGCAAACTCGCGATCGGATGGTGCTTCATCCTCGTGCACGAAGACCTCGATTATGTGCGTATTCGTCATCAACTGGGCGGCAATTATGCCCTGCGACGCCTCGTGCGCACAGATCTTGTCCTTTGGGTCAGACCCGGGCATGCCGAATGCCATCGCAATATCGCACGAACGCTCCTCGATTAACTTCTTGCATGCGACCGGCAGATCCTTGATCCCCGGAACAGTGTATCGCTCGATTTTGACCGATGCATTCTCTTTCAGCTCTGATATCGCGTATTTCGCCATATCCGCACGCGCAAACGTCGTGTCCGCGATCCCTATGGTTATGGTAGTCATGATGAATGTTTCCTGATGATTGATTCCTGAAAACGTTGTTGAGACTGTCGTACTCGCCACTACCCAATTACAATCGCGTGATTTTGCAGGGGATGTAGTTTTGAATTCGGATGCGGGGGAAGGGATTCGAACCCTTGAATGTCTTCACAACAGGATCTTAAGTCCTGCGCCGTTGACCTGGCTTGGCTACCCCCGCAGAGGTGTGGTAGCGATAGTTGGGGAATGGTGAATGATTGCGGTGTGGTACGTGGGTGGCACGCAACCACCAAAGAATCTTTTGGTGGACCAGTCATCAGCCGTGTGCGGCGCCGGATTCGATCCGCGATCTTCGATGCAATATGTAGATGCACACCAGAATCATCCCGACAAGGAACACGCCGATTACGTTTCCCTCAAGCGACGTTGCGAAACCGTGCTGAGATGACCAGAGTCCACTACGCGTGACAAAAGTTGCGAATATGACGAGCACAAACGATAGCAGTGCAAGCGCCGGAGCAAGCAATATGTATTCGTGGTATCGTTTCATTCGGAACTGCGTATGCAGATATGCGGTCATCACAACCCATGGGATGAGCGACGAGGTCTCCACAGGGTCCCATCCCCAGTACCACGCGCCCCATCCGAGAACCTCGTAAGCCCAGAATCCGCCGATACCGATCCCGAGCGTCAGGAAGAGCCATGTGACCCTGCTCCATGGCTCGGCAATCTCTGTCCATCGTCGATCGCCGATCAGGAGATGGGCAAGCGCAGCCCCAAACGGTATAACCGCGGCAGCGTATCCTAAGAAGACGATTGGGGGGTGGATCACCATCCACGGATTGCGGAGCAACGGATTCATGCCCTGCGCAAAATGGCTCTCGATCATTGGAGACGGGGTTGCAAGGATGTCGATATTTGTTGAGAGGAGCTGCCCCTGAGAACCCACTCCGTAGATCAGCGCAAACGGGCTTCTGATTGTCAGCAGCAGAAGAAAGACTGCGGCAACAGAGAGACCGACGACTCTCGTAATCTCGCCGATCCTCCCGGGACGCATCCGCAACAGCGCAACGCAGATCAGCGTGAACCATGCCCACAGAAAGAGCGAACCCTCCTGCCCTGCCCACAATGCGGATATCTTGTAGAGTGTCGGGAACGTCTCGCAGGAAAATCGAAATACATAGAGATAGTACGCTTTGACATCTAGCAGATAGTACATCAGCAATATAGCGGCAAGAGTGGACGTAACAAGACCTACAATCTCAAATCTCCGCGATGCAAGGTGCATCTTTTCATTTCTACTGCGGTAATGCCATATTCCATAGATTACGGCGCCGAGGCAACTTGCAAATGAGATCCAGATCAGTAGCATTCCGGTGTTTAGTGGCATGGCGGTTCCTTTGACCCTGTGATCTGTTGCGGATGCTACTTATTGGTTGCTACCGCATGCGGTGCACGCGAGAGAGAAATTAAAATTGTATGTGTTTAGCTGAGGTGAAAAAAACCACGAGATTTCACGAGATTAACACAAGAAGATGGCTGATTCTGATGGATTCTGTGGTTTCCAATCTTTGCGCCCTTGCGCCATCGCGTCTTTGCGTTCTCGTTCGCCAGTTTAACGCAAAGGTGCAAAGGCGCAGAGACGCAAAGGTAGGGCGGGATGCCCGCGATTTTCCGCATACGCGAGGGGGTTCCCACATCGACCACAGAAAACGTCAGAACCAGGAAGATGGCAGTCTTTCTCGTGGAAATCTGTGCAATCTTGTGGTTAGCTAAACACGTACTTAAAATTCAGCCCAGCCGATAGATGCAGACATCATCGTTTTCGAATATCTTCTCGAAGTGTCCTATCTCAGAGCCAATCTCGAATTTGTGGTACATCGATTCCTCATACAACCGATTCCACTCAGAGTCTGATGAAGGTTCGATCTTCGGGTCCAGCGCTTCGGTAATAGCCCAGAACAAGCCGGATCCATAGTGTCGCGGCATGTATACGATGGTTGCATCGTACTTTTTGGCAATACCCTCTGCCTCTTCAGCCGAATCAGTTGCAAAGAACCGCGCAACGTCTGCCACCCCCCCATCTGGCTCGAACACGTCGATGAAAGAAGTTGGTCGTGCGACTGTGTGTTTAATGCTCTCTGAAGCGTAGCGTATCACCGGAGTTTTGCCTCCCGCCTCAATCATGAGTGCGGGATCCCACCATGCCATGACCACCGCGGCATCCACCTCTTGGAGAAACCGGATCGCGCTGTACGTGTCCTCTGATATGAAACGACCCGATGTGGATTCCTTTGAATCGATGAAATATGGGCTGCCCTGATCCTGCATCCACGTACCACGTATAAAATCATCGTTTAGTGAATATAATTTAATTTCCTGATTTACTCCAAATTCTTCGACTAGCATGGATGTTTTCTGCTGATTCAGATGGTTGTAATAGATACCTAACCCGACAGATGTCGCCGCAACAAGAACTACTGTTATCGCAAGTGCCAGGTATGATCTCTTCCCTGCCTCCGGAGTATATGCTCCCCGGGTGCTATGAAAGAGCATGAGAAGGCTCAATATCGCGGGAAGTGCAACCAGCGCAGAATACAGGAGTAAGGTCGGCAGATCAAAAGTGTAGTTGAAGAGCGGACCCTTAAGGAATGCCAGGGTGCCGCTGTACCAGATACGCGCTATGGATTGATGCAGATATGCGAAGAATACAATCGCAAGCACGATGTTGGCGAGTGCAAGTACTTTGCAGGCGTTATCGTAAGAACCGTCTCTTTTCACAGAGCTGAACGAGAGGACAAGCGAGATGATTCCGATTGTGAGCAAAATCCACGATGCCACAAAGTTAATATCCATGATCCACCACGGAAACATCCGGGTATTTGGCTGCGATAAAACCGAGATAGCGGTCGATATTAGATACAAAGCAAAAACAAGATGGATACCTCCAAGAAAAATCCTGCTGTTGCTTTTTAGAAACATTGGTGTACGATTTTCATTCGAGAACATGAATTCTTCCTCCTTTTTTACCGGTTCCTTAATTGGACACCATCCAAGCAGTTTCCTGATAAGTTCAGTCATATAATCCCCTCAAGTTTTCGGAATAGCTCATCAGCCATCTCTGCGGGGCTTTTTGATCCGACGAGTACTATCCCCATCTCGCCCGCGTAGTCGCGCAGAAGTTCTTCACACTCGTGAGCGCGGCTGCACCCGTTACAGTCCCCCTCGTGCCGGTACCAGACCTGCACGCCGTGCTTTGCCGAGACAAAGACGACCGCATCGGTCTTCAGTTGAACCGATCTCCCGAAGAGAAAACCGCGCTCGAAGTTCACTTTCTTAACCTCGATATGGTTCGACTGCGCCATCTCCAGGAGAACCCGTGATACCTTCGAGTCCATTCCCTGGAGTGCTTTTGATACCGATTGGCGGCTCACGCTGAAACTTCTGGCGATCTCCGCGCCCGCCATGCCGTCTCTGCGCATGCGCCAGAACTCAAACTGCCGTTCGTTCACTGGTAAGAACATGTGTCAACTTATGTAGGTTTACACATAAAAAGCTTTGGGTGGAGTCAGTGGGGCAATCATCCACGACCGGAACAAGTGGATTTTAGTACAGGAACCCACAAATATAACAGCATCAGTACAGTTAATCATAGGAGTGGTGCTGGCTTGTTACAATCCGCGTGCGAAACAACCCCTGAAGAGCAAATGATCTCGGTTGCAATCCCGTTTTACAACGAGGAGCAGAATATAGAACCGCTGTGCGATGAACTGATAAACGTCCTCTGCGACCTGGCGCGAGACTTCGAGATCATCCTCGTTGACGATGGTTCCACGGATCGCACATTCGAAGAGATGCTGAAAGCCCATAAGAAGGATGGCCGGGTCAGGGCGATCAGGTTCAGGAAGAACTTTGGTCAGAGCGCTGCGCTGAAAGCGGGCTTTGATCACGCGAGAGGCGAGATTGTGATCAGCATGGACGGGGATCTTCAGAACGACCCCACGGACATTCCGATGCTGCTGGAAAAACTTGAGACGGAGGATTACGACGTGGTCTGTGGCTGGCGTGCCGACAGAAAAGACACATTCTCCAAGAAGATCGTCTCCAGATTCGCCAATCTGCTGAGAAAGGGAATAACAAGCGATAGCATCCATGATTCGGGCTGCACGTTCCGGGCATACAGAAATGAGTGCGTGAAGGATCTCGATCTGTACGGGGAGACCCACAGGTACATCCCTGCGATTCTCATGTGGCGCGGGTACAGAATCGGCGAGGCAAAAGTTACGCACCACCAGAGGAGATACGGGATAACGAAGTATGGCTGGCGCAGGGTCATGAAGGGTTTTCTAGACCTGATCGTGATCAGCTTCTGGCAGAAGTACTCAGTACGACCCATACATGTCTTTGGCGGGCTGGGTGTTGTGCTGGGCGGCGCAGGCACGCTGGTCGGGAGCTATATGGGGATTCAAAGGCTGTTCTTCGGAATTGGTCTTGCAGACAGACCGCTCTTTCTGCTCGCTGTACTGATGATCGTAATCGGCGTGCAGTTTGTGGTCTCAGG
>DAOVGE010000064.1 GCA_030672605.1 Methanosarcinales archaeon | reverse complement strand
TCTGTCAGGTTCCTGACCGCACCATCGATTGAGAGCGGGAGCACATCGCACGGATACCCAAACGCCTGTAAGACCTCAAAGAACTGCATGATCGTCGGAACATCGAGACCTGCCGCAACAAGCATATCAGAGTCTGCGAATACCTCACGGGTGGTTCCGTCCGCAATAACGGTCTTATTTAGGACGATGACCCGGTCTGCAAGTTCAGGGATCGCATTTACGTCGTGTGTGATGATAATGAGGGTTTTTCCCTCGTCTTTCAGCGTCTTGAGTATCTCTATCAGTTCAGTCCTGCTCTTTGGATCCATATTGGCTGTGGGCTCATCCATCGCTATGATCTCCGGATCCATCGAGAGAACCGTCGCTATAGCAGCCCGCTTCTTCTCGCCACCACTCAGGTGGTGTGAGACCCGCTCCTCATAGCCTGCAAGCCCGACCCGCAGAAGTGAGTCCTTGACCCGCCGCTTCACCTCTTCCTTCTCGATTCCGAGATTGATCGGACCGAATGCGACGTCATCGCCGAGCAGAGGCATAAATAGCATGTCATCAGGGTCCTGGAAGACGATCCCAATCTTTTTCGGCATCTCATGTACCTTCGCCGGATCGACGGTCTCGCCGAGGATCTCGACTGCTCCAAGCGATCCACTGCTGTGCATTATGCCGTTTAGGTGGAGGAGGAGCGTTGATTTGCCAGCACCATTCGGTCCGACGAGCGCGACCGATTCGCCCTTCTCGATCTCGAATGAGACGTTATTAAGCGCAAACGTCCCATCCGGATAGGTGTAATTCAGATCGTGGACACGTATCGCAGTCATCAAAACCCTCCCGATCTGCCGAATGTGCTGAATATCTCAAGCGCTGCTGCGACATGCAGAAAAATGGCAAAAACGAGGACGACCACCGTATTGATCCAATCCTGTCTTCTTGTATTGAACTCATGCAGTGTAGCGATTTTTCCTGAATATCCCTTTGATCTCATCGCATAGAAGACGCGATCTGCCCGTTCGTAACTCTTCACAAAGAGCATCGCAATCGATTTGCTTATCGTTACAATTGTATACATATCTGTTCGCCTCTTAAATCCTCTTGACGCGAGCGAGCGCTCCGTCCGCGTAAACTCATCGCTGAGCACAAAGATGTACCTGTATGTGAATGCAAACATCTGAACCAGTTGGTTTGGCAGATGCAAGCCCTCAAGCGCTTTGATTGTAATGTCAATCCTTGAGGTCCCGATCATCGGAAAGATTAGCATCACAGCTGTAAGTGCTTTAAGGACGATCATCGCTGCAAACAGAACGGATTCATCCCCTCTGTAACTCACTGCGATCTCACCGAAATGTGCTATCACAACTCCGGTGTACGTGAATGTGAACGGGATTATGATAAAGAAGGGCAACACAAATAAAAATACCAATTTTAATCGTTTTAAAATGAAAGAAAACGGAATTTTTGATATGTAAACCAGAATAATTGCGAAAATAGTGCTGATTACAATCAGTGAGAGGTCGTACAGAAGGACGATCGAGAATATCAGCGCTATGATAGATATTATTCTTAGACGCGGGTCCCACCTATGGATCGGTGAGGAAAGCCCCGCATATCTATCGATCTCTGAAATCATGTTAGATCACCGTTTGTGGATCAGATCCGGTGCCACTGTTGCAAAGAACCCCACGATCACCCCGGTGAAGATCGCCTCGACTGCGATTATTGGGATGTGCGTGCCGACAACAAGCACTGCCGTCTCAAGGAACTGTTCGCCGGTTGTGATGAGTTCGACCGCAACGAATGCCAATGAAAGCATTACAGCAAGTCCTCCACCGATTGCGCCGAATAGTACCATTCTATGCTTTGTGTTGCCCACCTTTGTTCTGATGCTAAGACCGGTTCCGGTTCTGAATATCAGATAGGACACCAGCGCTGGCACGCCAATGTTGACCGTATTGATCCCGATCGTCGTGAGTCCGCCGTGCTGAAAGAGGAAGAATTGCATCGTGAGTGCGATAAAGATGCACGGATATGCCAGTACCCCGAGCATCACCCCTGCAAACCCATTTAGGATAAAGTGAACACTCGTTGGTCCGAACTGTATATGTATCAGTGACGCAACGAAGACTGCTGCCGTTATTACGGAGAGTTTTGGCACGTCATCGATCTTCATCTTCGATAGTGCATAAGCGAGGATTGCGACGGTGATCACCCAGCCGCTTCCCAGTAGCCACGGTGCCAGAATACCATCTGAAATGTGTACCATCCCTTTATCACCTGTTAATCGTTTTTATCTCATTTTTCCATTTTTCGGGCTTTAAGAAGCATTGCTATTCCTGCAATTCCCAACAGATATCCGAAACCGGCAAACAGTTGCATGAGCGGCAGTCCTGTCCCTTCCTGCTCTGCTCCTGCAACACCTGCACCTGCGGTCAGGTTCACAAACTCTTCGCCTTTGTGCCCTGTCGCTTCCACCACTGCCCTGTACTCGGATACGCCTATCTTCGGCTCGAAGTAGAATAGCCCCTCCGCATCGGTCTTGCCTGTGAGGTACAGCTCTTCCTGCCCATTCTTGATCGCGTATATCTCCACATTCGCATCCACCATAGGAGCTCCGCCGCCGTAATAAGCCATCACCTGCATCTCATGTACCTGTCCTACTACGACAACCCGGTGTGCGGATGCAGGCAGGCATACCAACGTCATGCACAGGATCAATACGAGTGCGAAAACACTTAAATTTCTAATTGCTTTCATTTTTTTACCCTCGTGGGAAGTTAATAAAGGATCGGCAGGGGCTGTAAAACCCCTATCGATCGGGAGATTCTCACTTGCGCCTAATTGCAAGGAAGAGCGCTCCAAGAATTCCAGCTGCGGCAAGGACAACTCCAAACCCTGGTGTACTGGATGTTCCTGCTGCTGCTTCCTTCGCATCTTCTGCTGCCTGCTTGGCTTCTGCTACTGCCTTCGCAAGTTCCGCAGATGATGAAGCTTCTTCCTCTGGCGGGAACTCCTCGAGAACCGGAACGATGAAGACGCCCCTCACGTTTTGTCCGGTCTCAGGTTCCATCGTGGCGCCAACAAACCAGATCCCTGGCTCGTCGAGCGTGTACACGAACTCTCCGTTCCCGTTGGACATGGTAAGCCGTGTGAAGACCATCGGCGGGTCGTACGAGAACATCCCTTCAGCAGTTTCCACGATCTCCTTGCCAAGATCCAGTGTGTGATATATCTCAACCTCTACCGGCGCGCCTGCAAGCACCTTGCCGTCGTACAGTGCCGTTCCTGCAAAGACGAATCCCTCCTCCATGCCATAAGGTCGCATGTACGGAATGATCTCGGTCTGCTGTCCGACCTCGGAATCCCAGCCTTCCCACATCTCTTCGCCACAGTGGACCACGGCTTTGGTGTAGTCTATCATGTCCTCATCCGGGTCAACATATTTCACACAGACAACGGAGTCGCCCAGCTGGTCAATGGTGAACGATGTCTTGTATGCTTTGAAGGTTCCGAGCTCTCCTTCTTCATTCATTCCGTCAACGGTGATCTCTGTCGCAGTAAGTTGCAGAACCGTGCCGTCTGGCTTCATGACAGAGACCTCTGGCACAGATGCCATGTCAAAGAGTATATGCTCGTAGGGGTGCCCCCACATCATATACACGGTCTTGGTCTCTCCAAGATCTGCTATATAGTCAACAGGTGCCACATCCCATACGGTAGCCTC
>DAOVGE010000052.1 GCA_030672605.1 Methanosarcinales archaeon | reverse complement strand
TATACTTTGCGTTAGATGTTGATGCGCATGTGCGATAACTTGTGGATAAAATCAGTGAAATCGGTGTTAATCTGTGGCTAAAAACCCTTATCAGCCACTGATTCACACAAATTACGCTGATTTAAGGCAACATCCACATCTACGATATTTATCAAAATCATCGATTTTTTAGGTAGTGCCTCGGTTGTCAATTAATTTGAAGCAGATACTAACCGGCGACGAACTCTCCATGATCAATTGATGTGAACTCGATTGCGCTCTCAGCAATCGTTGCACAAAGAAGAGGGAGGCTGTTCTAAGTCCAAAGTACATCTCTGGCGGTATCAGGATTCCAGCAGTCCCCTCACAGTCTTCGCAATCTTCTTGAACTCCCGTATCTTGTTGATTACACCCTTTGCGCCCGCATTCATGGCTTCCTCGATCAGATCCGGCTCGTAATAGGCAGTCACCATGTATATCTTCGCATCGGGGTCGCTCTCAATGATTCTCCGGGTAGCCTCGATGCCGTCCATCACAGGCATCCGTATGTCCATCAGCACGAGATCGGGTCCCATGTCCTCGCAAGCGAGCTGCGCGTACATCTCGACCGCAATCTTCCCATTTGCTACTGTGTGCGTCTTGATATCATCATAAGCCACGCCAAGATACAGATCCATCAACTCGCAGATATTCGGTTCGTCGTCGGCAACCAGTACGTGATATGTCATGTCTCATCCTCTTTTGACATTCTCTTCGATTATGATGGGCTTTCGTACTTACTCAATATTGTGTGGATATCCGCGCATACAAAACGACGAGATTACACAAGATTAACATAGAAATCTTGTGGAGATGGCTGCGCCGCTGCTTCGCAGACTGTGCAATCTTGTGGTTCCTACCACAAGTTATTGAGCATGTACCGGTGATTGGTATAATCGAATAATTCAGTAAAACGATCACAGTAGCCCGGACTTGAGCATGAACTCGGCGTTCAGAACCGATGCACCGGCAGCACCACGGACTGTGTTGCGCCCACTAATACGGATCACACAACAGGGACTTCTACTGAACCTGCACAGCTGCGTTTTACAGCATCGGCGAGTCTTGGCAGAAATCCACTGCTCACATCGAGGATCTCCAGCCAGATGGGTTCATTATCCTCTGAAAAACCAACGATGACGTCGTTCATCTCGGTTTCATAAGCAAGTTTCTTATCAGAGAGTATGATCATTGCGATGTCCACATCCCTATCATATCTGATGTTGCCTTTCATATCTCATCCTCCTGACTATCATTACTGTGACCACGGTAAAAATACTTCTATCATCTTCATATATGACCCTTATCGTATATGCCCTATCCAATGATCGGTATGCGCCTATTCTACCGAACTTCTCTTCTGTGGTGAATTCTGGGTGCTTTATCGCATCTATAACCTGTCCGGCTGTGAGGGGGAATCCATGCTCGTTTATGAGGGCGATTTTGAACGTTGCATGCCTGGTAAATCTGATCCGCATGATTGAGCAGGTTCGATAGACCAATCACAACAGACCCTGGCTCAGCATGAACTCTGCATTCAGAACCGATGCACCGGCAGCACCGCGAACCGTGTTGTGCCCCATCGCAATATACCTGATTCCTTCCCTGATACGTCCGACAGAGACGCTCATACCACCTCCTCGGTCCCGGTCCAGTCTCGGCTGCGGTCGGTCAGGCTCGTCGTGAACAATGATCACATGTTCGGGTTCGGTCGGTAGATCGAGTCCGGGATCAAAGTTCAGGAATGCGTCCCGAACCTCTGCAGGAGTTGGGTCGTCTGCCAGTTGGATCCAGACCGCCTCGGTGTGGCCATCAAGAACAGGCACCCTGTGGCAGCTTGCGCTGACATCGAATGACGCATTGACAATAGAACTGCCATCGAATGTGCCGAGCAGTTTCTGCGCCTCGTTTTCGACCTTCTCCTCCTCACTTCCTATGTATGGGATAATATTGTCAAGAATCGCCATCGATGAGATACCGTCGTATCCCGCTCCGGAGACTGCCTGCATCGTCGCCACTTTCACATCTTCGATTCCGAACTGAACGAGCGGCTTCAAGGAAACCGCGAGCATGATTACCGAGCAGTTCGGGTTGGTCACGATTGCACCGTCCCAGTTCCGCTTCTCCCGCTGGATCTCGAGCAGTCCGAGATGATCCGAATTAACCTCGGGGATTATCAGCGGCACATCCGGCTCCTGCCTGAATGCCGATGCGTTGCTTGCAACAATCACGCCTGCGCGGGCGAATGCCGGTTCAACGGTCTGCGCAACATCGGCGGGAAGCGCCGAGAAGACGATGTCCGCTTCCACCTCTTCCGGTCTCATGGAGACCACTGTCTCTTTTCCGATATCGTCCGGAAGTGCGGATGCGAGCCTCCAGTTGGCAGCGTGTGCGTACGGTTTGCCAGCGCTCCGCTCTGATGCGGCAAGCGCTGTCAGCTCAAACCACGGGTGGTCTGCGAGTGCCTCGATGAACCGCTGCCCAACTGCGCCGGTTGCGCCGAGCACTCCAATATTTACTGTTTCCATACTACCATAGCCTCCCACAAATGAAATGTTAAAAAAATAAAAAATGATGGATCGATCTGGTCAATCCATCGTTATTGCTTCTGCGGGGCAGGCTTCCACGCAGCTCCCGCATTCTGTACATTCGTCCTGATCGATCACTGCAATGTCATCATCGTTCAGGGTGATTGCTTCTGCGGGGCATTCATCCACGCAGCTTCCGCATCCCGTACATTCTTCTTCGTTTACTTTTACTGTCATGTTTATCTCCTCTTGATAGTGTTTATACGATCGCTCAAGAGCGAATGGTATAATGCTACAGGAGTATCAAATAGATACTGCAATAAATAGTTTCCGCTTGGATATCCTAAACTTGGGCATCCCTACCTCCTGATGCGCCGCTACACATCCTCAAAATCAACGTCCAGAACAGGGAGGTTTCTCCGCGACCCATTGGCAGTATAACATCTCCAGCTCTTCCCGTCGTACGGAAACCCGGCGATGATGTGACAGTTTCCGGTCCGCGCAAACAATGCCAGATCGTGGCGTGATGGTCTGACATTCGGTGTCGGGTGGCTGTGCACCGAGCCTGCAATCGAGATTGTTGGCATCATGAAGAGGTGCATCACCGCGCTCACCTCGGATGACTCGGTTCCGGGGAGCACAACGACCTCGGTTATGATCCCGTCCTCTGCGCGCAACAGCCCGGCAAATTCATTTGGTGCTGTGGATTTGCTCACCTCGAGTATGAATGTGAGGGTGTCGCGTGCAATTCCCCTGATCTCCTTTATTGACATCTCTACGGACCCGTCGGGATTCGAACCCGAGACGTCCGGCTTAGAAGGCCGGCGCTATATCCTGGCTAAGCCACGGGCCCCTTGCCATGGATATGTACATGAATCATACATGAATCGGTGCCGGTCTTAATTAAACCTGTTACTCACCACTCAATCTCACAACCCAACCCCACCACTCACTTTTCTG
This sequence comes from Methanosarcinales archaeon, assembly GCA_030672605.1. Classification (GTDB taxonomy): domain Archaea; phylum Halobacteriota; class Methanosarcinia; order Methanosarcinales; family Methanogasteraceae; genus Methanogaster_C. The sequence continues at coordinate 7,679 of DAOVGE010000052.1, read as the reverse complement.
ACCCCAATGGATTCTGTGGTTTCCAATCTTTGCGTCCTTGCGTCATCGCGTCTTTGCGTTCATCTGATCTAACGCAAGGTCGCACAGGCGAGAGAGACGCAAAGTTGGGAGAGATGCGCCCGCGTTTTTTTTGCATACGCGAGGGAGCTACCGTTAGCGACCACCGAAAGCATCAGAACTAGCCGTTTTCACCACTCATCACCACCATTCACTTTCACCCGGCACTTCGCACAGATTTATGCCAGTCTGGCAACCATATCCCTGTATGCTCTACACGGTGCATGAACTGACGCGGCAGATCAAGCATAAAATTCAGGACGATCCCACACTCTCCGGAATCTCTGTTCGGGGCGAGATCTCCAATTTCACGCATCACACGTCAGGACACATGTATTTTACTCTGAAAGACGAGCATAGTCAGTTGAACTGTGTCATGTTCCGCAGTGCGAATGCGCAACTGAAATTCAGACCGGAGCGCGGACTCGGTGTGATCTGCAACGGCGATATCACGGTGTATGAGGTCCGGGGGGTGTATCAGATGATGGTTCGGGGTATGCAGCCGGACGGCGTCGGTGCGCTCTATCAGGCATTCGAGCAACTGAAAAAGGAGTTGGCCGGGAGGGGATTCTTTGATGAGGCTAGAAAGAAGCCGCTGCCCGCGTTTCCGGAGACTATCGGGATTGTCACATCCCCCACAGGCGCTGTTCTGCATGATATATTGAATGTCATCAGACGGAGGTTTCCTGCCGTGAGAATCGTGCTTGCACCGACACGGGTGCAGGGCGAGGGTGCGGCAGCAGAGATTGCGCATGCGATACGACAGATGAACCAATCATCCCTCGCAGAGCCAATCGATGTTGTGATCGTTGCGAGAGGTGGCGGCTCGATTGAGGAACTCTGGGCATTCAATGAGCCGGAGGTCGCCCGGGCGGTCTTCGAATCGAGAATTCCGATCGTCTCTGCTGTCGGGCACGAGACCGATGTCACGATCTGCGATTTCGTCGCTGATCTGCGCGCACCGACGCCGTCAGCGGCTGCCGAGATCGTGGTTCCCGATCAGGAGCAGCTCCGGCAACAGATTGAGGGATTGCGGGAGAAACTCGATTATGAGATCAGAAGAACTATTGAAACGTGTCGGAACCGGACACGAGATCTGGAGCGTGGTGTGGTGCACCCGAAAGACCGGATCGATCAGTTCCGGCAATACATCGATGAACTGAGCCGGCAGATGCACACAACGGTTGCGCACCGGATGGAACTGCGCAGAAAAGATCTCTCCATGCTCGGTGCGACGTTGCATGCGCTGAGTCCGCTCAACCATCTTCAGCGCGGCTACAGCATCGTTCAAAGGATTCCGGACCGGTCCGTTGTTACCACAATCAGAGATGTGTCCATGGATGACGATCTGCAGATACGGGTAACAGACGGCAGGATCGGGTGCAGGGTGCATAAGATTACAGAAGGGTGGGATGATCAGGAGGATTAATTAGATGAGTGAAAGCGAGGATATCACATTCGAGGACGCGCTCAAGCAACTCGAGGAGATCGTGCACGAACTGGACGAGTCGGAATTGACGCTTGACAACGCTCTTGCGAAGTTTGAGACCGGGGTTGCGCTCTCAAGGCTCTGCCACAGGCAACTGGACGACGCCGAGATGCGAATCGAGCAGTTGATTGAAGATGATTGCGAGGACGGAGTAGAGGTGCGCACGGAACAGATGGTGCTCGAGTGACGCGGTGGAGTTCGCGTGGTTGGGCTTGCGGTATCGGTGTTAGCTTGCTGCAGTGAGCCTGCCTTTGCGTGGGGCGCGATTGCACTGGCATGTTTTATGCCGCCTCGATTTTTGTGGGGGGCGTTGGCTCGTTCAGACGGGTGCTTGAGTTTGTGGGGTACGGTTTCATCCCGCTCATCGCAAGCGCAGTCGTTGTGGCCGTGACTATGAACTGGCTCCTGCCCACCATGTCGCAACCCATCGTGTATGATGCAGTTAACATTACCAATCTTCTCCTCGCGATATGGGGCATGGGTATGTGGACATTCGCAGTCAAACATGCACGCAATCTATCGACGTCGAATGCGCTGGCAACGGTTGTTGGTGGCGTGGTTGTAGGATATATGGGAGTCTGGGGCGTAGCATATCTGATAAGCGTGTTGGGGGCAAGGGCGTAGGTGGGTGGGGGGAGTCAACGGCCAAACCGGTCGCTGCGGTGCTGCGATGGCAACGCTGCAAGCATGGGATTGCGCCCCATCATGTCGCACTCCGCCCTTCGTCAAGCCATTCCAATCTGTCTTGGATTGTGTCCGCTTCAGTACCGCACCGGGCAAGCCCCAATCTGTACAGTTCCTCAGCTCTCTCGTAGCCGGAGGGATCATTAGTATCGCGTGCATAGTGCCGGTACATATCGCCCCAGCCGATATACCCCCAGACATTGTCCGGATACCGCTCCACGAGTTCAGCGAATAGATTATCCGCGGTTTCTATGTAGCCCAACGCCGCATACGCTTCGGCTTCTGCCCTATACATGTTTTGCAGTATCGATTCGCGCGTGTCAGGAAAAATAGCGCAAAACTCGCGGCAATATCGGATCCGTTGATAATAGAAGGAGATATCGTCCCGCCCCCCGTTAGCAAGTTGCATCTCGAAGCTCTGCGACCAGTTGTGGATTGACTGTGTCAGTGGCTCAGGCAGATATTCGTCAGCCTCTTCAACGGACGTGATGTAGGATGGCACGATGCTCATTATTATGGTCCACGCACGTCCCCACCGCTCCAGCGCATCTTTATAATTATTCTGTTGTATGTATTTATACCCCTCCTGAATTGCGTCGTCGATCATCTCGATATTGAACCGTTCCGGGATCAAACGTTTCCACAAAACGATTGTCGCAAGCAAGATGAAGTCATCAGAATCGGCGTCGGCGTGGGAACTCGCAATATAGTAACCTTCTGCCAGTCTGATCGCAGAGATATGGCGTTTGGCATCTTCTTTGAAACGCTCTATCTCAAAACCGAGGTTCATTGCATCCAATCGCGTGACAATATCAGAAGTTTCCATCTGTTCCAACTTTCCGAGTGTCCAGCACTTCCGGAGACACTCTTTCAACTGCGCATCAGTTCCCGGATCCTCGAGATTATGTTGCATAAATCGCAGGATTGCAAACACGCTGACGTGGGGTGCCGGACTATGCAGAACCTCCCATATACTCCCTATACTCCCGGTCTCCTTGTTCAAACAGCAATGCTTATATTTCTTACCCGATCCACAGGGGCACGGGTCGTTTCTTCCGATTTTTCGTGACATAACTATTCGCTCCGGTCTTCCTGACAACGCGTATGGTATATGGACTGGGCTTATAGCTAAAAGTCTTATCGTACGTGTTTAGCTAACCACACGATTACACGGATTCCACAAGATTTCTGTGTTAATCTCGTGAAATCTCATGAAATCCCGTGGTTTTTTCACCTCATCCAAACACATACGTCTTATCCAACTACAACAGAACCGGATCACGTACCCCCGCCAGCAAGCTATATATCATGACCGCATCCAGATGTGAGCAGATATGAAGATTGTGATCGTCTCCCCTGACCTCTACACGTATGGCTCGATGGTGATTGGCGGAGTCGTCCGGGATGCAGGATTCGATGTGACGCTCACCAAAAATCCGGATGACGCCGCCGAGACTGATTTCGACGTGATACTGCTGAGTCTCTACTCGACACTCCATCTCCTCGATGAGAGGATCCGAAATTTTGTATCCATCTCCGCAGCCCGGGGCGACCGGTTGATTTATGCCGGAGGTCCGATCAGCGCATACCCTGACATCGTCCTCGGAGAACTGGATGTTGACGCGGTCATCGTCGGGGAAGGCGAGGAGTCAACGGTCGAACTGCTGAATAATGGCGTTTCAGAGGATATCTCAGGAATCGCATTCAGAAACGATGGAGAAATCATCCTGACAGAGCCAAAGCCCGCGAGAATCGAGAGACCGATGCCGCTGATACCGGATGATATCGGGAGTCAGAGCATCAGGGGCGCAAACACGTATATCGAGACGCACAGGGGCTGCATCGGCGCATGTGGCTTCTGTCAGGTTCCGAAGTTCTTTGGTACAGGGATTCGGAGCAGGGAGATTGAGGACATCATCCTTGAGATAGAGGAGTTCAAGCGGTGCGGTGTTCGGAGGATTGCGATCAGCGGCGGAACGTGTTCGCTCTACCAGTATAGCAAATCAGGATCCGTCAACACGGGTGCGTTCATCGAACTCCTGCAGGCAATCGCAGGTGTTATGGGTCCGAGAAACGTATCGGTTCCCGACATCCGGGTCGATTACGTGAACGAGGAGGTCTTGCATGCGATCCACGATTTCACGATGGGCTGGGTATATTATGGGATCGAGTCAGGGAGTGACGATATGCTCAAAGTGATGCGAAAAGGGGTCGATTCGGAAGTGAACGTCTATGCGATCGAGCTTGCGCAACAGTGCGGCGTCAAGGTTGGCGGGAGCTTCATTGTGGGCTATCCGGCAGAGACTACCGATGATTATGAGATGACGAAAGGCTTAATTGAGGACACATTCTTGGATGATGTCTTCGTGAGCATCGCAGAGCCAATTCCGGGGACTCATCTCTCAGAGCTTGTGCTGAAAACAGATGACTCAGAGAATCCAACGTTCATAACGCACGCGGGTGAGTACAAGGCATTGAAACTCACTGAGAGCGAGGCACGCTGCTTCGATCTCACGCTCCATGCCCAGATGTGCAAGGCTGTGCCAAGCATTCTGACCGACCAGCTGTATCAGGCGGTATTATCGGATGCGCGGCAGCAGGGGGGCGATGTGCGTTCGGTTACGAGGTTGCTGCAGAAGTATCGGGGATGAATCTGCGTGTGCCGATGAACGGGATATTTCTTCATAGAACTATCACCTGTTCGCTCAGAATCCGATCGCGTATGGCGGGATGTAACGCATCGTAGGTGAGAACGTCAACATTTCTCCCAAGAGACTCCTCAAGCTCCAGTTTCAGTCCCACGAGGTCAAGCAGGCTTTTCTCACCTTTGAATTCCACCAAAAGGTCTAAGTCACTGTTCTCTTCCGCATGACCCCGTGCAAAAGAGCCGAATATGGCTGCGCGGGCAACATCGTGGCGTTTTAGTGTGCGGATGATTCTGGTTTTGAGTTCTTCGATGTGTGGGGGCATTTTAGTATCACTGCGACGAATCAAATATGGTTAATTATCTACAAAAAATAATAAAGAATTTCATCACAATGGCGTGGTCTCTGGTTGAGCCATCTTGATTTCCAATTGCCCCTGCAAAATAGCGAAGAATCGAATCAATGAAGATGGTGAAAAGACTCCAGTGCAACTCGTCGGTTATATGCCTCTGGTCAGTCGAGTGACCAGCCATATATAACTACGTGGTCACGACTGTGACCAGCAATCTGTGCAAACCCCCTATGCCCCCACCCACATTCCACATCCCCCACACACCCCCGCCACCAAGAGCGCAACCACCCTCGCAATCTCATTCGTAGCCCCGATCACATCACCGCTGATCCCACCAAAGTTGCGGTTCGCAGCCCCAAGAACAACAAACGCCACCCCAATTGCGCTTCCGAGCAGAATCAGACCCCCCTCCGCAAGCACAACCCAGCAGACTGCGCCTGAGAATACGAGCCCCATCCCAAACTCACGAAGCCCGGTCTCATCAATCATGATCGATCCCAGCCCCGGATGAATGCTTCTTCCGAATGCGGAGATTGTGAGCATCGCCTGTTTTGCGCAGACCTCGGATACGATCATCACCATCAGAAAGCCCCCGCCCCCGCCCAATCCAGCCGCAAGCCCCATCGCTCCGCTGCCCACACCATCCAGCACACCCCCCAGCACCTCGCCGATCGCTGCAAAAAGCCCGAGAACCATGATCACACAGAAGATGACCCCGCCGATACCGAGTGAGACATCACGCATCGCACCCACCTTCTTTTCGCGTGAGCCGTGCGCAACGACCCCGTCCCCAAAATCGGCGAGTCCGTCGAGATGGTTGATGCCGGTAAGGTAATACAGTGCCACGATGACTCCAACCGCTGCGATCCCTGATGGCAGAAACAACCCGAGGAGGTGACCGATCGCCCCGATCAGAACTCCGATCAGAACTCCGATCACCGGAAAGAGGTATACTCGCTTGCCAAGGGCGGCGAGCCCTTCCATACTGATCCCAACAGGAATCGTCGTCAAAAATCCCAGACCGGACCTGGCGGCAAAGAGGAACTCACGCATTCACAAAACCCCCATCTCGGAAAGACGGTCAGGCAGATATGTGTCGGTCACGAAGTCCAGACCCTTGCCTGCAAACGCCTGCTGCTCGGACTTCTTCCCGAGTTTGAGCTGGAGATTGATCTGATCCTTCCAGTAATCGGTATCGAACCTCGGATCAGTGAGTTCGCTCTTCAGCGCGGCGATGTCCTGATCTGTCAGTTTGTCTGTTGAGAGCGAGTACTCCACGATATCAGACGGCTGCACGCCAAGAAACATCGCTCTTGGCGCTGCAAGATACTCGGAGAGGTGTGCGCTCTTAATCGACCCATAAGCGACGCTCGCATAGATTCGGTAGCTCCATGGATCGCCGTCTGTAAAGACGACTACCGGAAGCGACAACTCCTCGCTCAACCGTTTGACCATGCGGCGGGTGCTTCTTGCAGGCTGACCCTTCAGGTGCACCAGAATCGCATTATACTTCTCGTCAAACCCGTTCTCGATTAATCTGGCGTACATACCGCCGGTCTCAATCGCAACGACGAGTTTTGCGTCGTGATCCTTAAATTTGACATTGTCCACACTGAACGGGATCTGGTAGCCGCTCTCGCCGACGTCCTCCTGACAATGGATGGGGCGGTCACCCCGTTTCGTCTTTTCGGTTATGCTGATCGGTCCGAACATCGTTGCCCCATCCTCCTCGGGGCGGATGTGAAAGTCCTCACGCTGCAGGGTGGTAACGATCTCAAGATCCTCGATCAGCCTGTCGCTCTCCGATTGCTGCCGAAATTTTGCAATATCCCAGTTCTCTGATATGTAATAGAGTTCTCGGAGCGTGGATCCACGATTTCGCCGTAGATGCTCGGTTATCAGCAGTTCTATCGAATACGCCATCTTCAGCAGGTGGTACGCACCTTTGACCGTCTTTGCGCTCCTCATGCTGGTCTGATCGCCGTACACCCAGACCTCGCTCTTCTCGTTGTACTCGATATTCTTCTTCGTTCTCGTGGATATCTTAACGCCCGGGATCGTCCCGTTCTCGAACTGGTCGTAGAGATCTTCTATCATCTCAAGCAGCGTCTTCTCTGCGATGTGATTCTCTTTCATGTTATCGAACTCCTCCCGATGGGTAGTTTTTTGAGGTTGTCAACTTATTCGGTGTTGTATGTTTCGTTAACTCCGGAAGAACTGATTGCTCTTCCTTTGTCTTTTGGAAGGGAAAATACCGACCATCAATGTTAAATCCGAGACTTTTTATTATCTTCTGGTAACTGGTCCCATTCACTAATATGCCACCATTTCATCAATATATACTCATAATTTTATACACATACATACCAAAAGATTTAATAAGTATTAGACACATAGATAGTATATATGCCAAAAGGTAATATCCCTATCGATAAGTCAACGGCAAAGGAAG
>DAOVGE010000192.1 GCA_030672605.1 Methanosarcinales archaeon | reverse complement strand
TATTGGAAATAAATCCGCTGGTCAGTTTCAAAGTAATCTTCCAGTGCAAAAGATATCGCGACACTGTTTCTGCCTCGCAAGTAAGAGATTTTCGAGGTGCTATGATGGGGCGGGCTGATAAGGGTATAATTATAACAACTGGAAGATTTAGTTTGGATGCTAAAGGAGAGGCTGTGAGAGATGGTGTTCCGCCAATTGAGTTGGTCGATGGTGAAAAAATGATAGATATGTTTGAGAATATAGAACTTGGATTAATGCCAAAAACCGTATATGAACTAGATGATGATTTTTTTGAAGAATTTAAATGAATGTGGGGGTGCTGCGGATACGCCATGAAATGTCAGCGACCACAATACTTCCACCTTCCACCACACACTCATACAACCAGAACAATGCACAAAACCATCCTCGGAATCGAGGGCACCGCGTGGAACCTCTCCGCGGGAATCGTGACCGAAACAGAGGTCCTCGCAGAGGCGACCGCAACATACCAGCCAGCAACCGGCGGCATCCACCCGCGGGAAGCAGCGCAGCACCACGCCACCCACATCGCGTCAGTCATCAGAAAAGCGATCAAGTCAGCAGGAGATGCACAGATCGACGGCATCGCGTTCTCGCAGGGACCTGGGATGGGACCCTGCCTCAGGACGGTTGCAACAGCAGCCCGCGCACTGGCACTCTCGCTCAATGTCCCACTCATAGGTGTTAACCACTGCGTCGCACATCTTGAGATCGGCAGGTGGCAGTGCAGAATCGATGATCCGGTGATGCTCTATGTGAGCGGCGCAAACTCGCAGGTGCTGGCGTACCGCGGCGGCAGATACCGCATCTTTGGAGAGACGCTTGACATAGGCATCGGAAATGCTCTTGACAAGTTCGCAAGGCATGCGGGGTTCTCGCATCCTGGCGGACCTAAGATCGAGAGCGAGGCACTGGCTGCAACGGAGTATATTTCACTTCCATACAGTGTGAAGGGGATGGATTTTTCGTTTTCAGGTCTCATGACCGCTGCAAAAGAGGCACTGAAGAAGCATTCTCTTGCCAACGTCTGCTTTTCGCTTCAGGAGACTGCGTTTGCCATGCTTGTTGAGGTCACCGAGCGTGCGGTTGCGCACACCGAGAAGAACGATGTGCTGCTCGCAGGCGGCGTTGGCGCAAACACGCGTCTTCGCGAGATGCTTGAGATTATGTGCAAGGATAGGGGTGCAAAATTCCACGTCCCGGAGAAGAGATTCATGGGTGATAACGGCACAATGATTGCATACACCGGGCTTCTGATGCTTGCGAGCGGCGAGTCGCTTTCGATTGAGGAATCGATGGTGATCCCTGACTATCGACCGGATCAGGTCGATGTGACGTGGAAATGACACTCATACCGCTCCGGAGTTATCCGGAGCCCCACAACCCCAACCCCGCAGAGGTTTGCCAGCGTCCGTTTCGTTGCGATGAAGCATTAAAGAACCATAAGCACGCATAGAAATCAATATCAGCATAGACAAAGGCGTAAAACACAATGCACGATAATATCCGAACAATCCGAAACACCGTCCTCGCAAGGATCAAACCGAGTCCCGAAGAACGCAACAAACTTGCAGAGCTCGCACGCAGGATCGCGGGATACATCCAGGACGAAGGAGTTTCATGCGAACTGGTCGGATCTGCAGCACGGAACACATGGATTTCCGGAGAACACGACCAGGATTTATTCCTGATGTTTCCCGTCACTCTATCAAGAGAGGAACTGGAGGTTGATGGGTTGCGCATCGCAAAATCTGTTGCAAATCGTGCAGATAGCTATGAAATTCGATATGCTGAGCATCCGTATGTCCATGCTCGATTCGATGGGTACCGGGTTGATCTGGTTCCATGTTACCGGCTAGAAAGTGCGGAAGAGTTAAAATCATCGGTGGATCGTACTCCATTCCACAACAAATATGTCTTATCTAAGATTGGGGGGTTAGAGGATGACGTGTTACTCCTCAAGCGATTTATGAAGTGTGCCGATGTTTACGGATCCGAACTCCGTGTGCACGGCTTTTCCGGATATCTCTGCGAACTCCTGATCATCCATTATGGCTCGTTTCTCGAGGCGCTCGCTTTCGCCTGCGACTGGAGGGACGGTCTTACAATCGAGCCCGGAGTTTCCGAATCTTATCGTGATTCGAATGCAGGGATTGCGCCAGGGGGTGTGTGGGAGCCGCTCTGCATGATCGACCCGACAGATCCGAACCGCAATGTCGCAGCAGCGCTCTCGCTTGACCAGTTCTACACGTTCGTGGATGCAGCACGCGGGTTTCTGGCTGAGCCGTCAATTGAGTGGTTCTTTGCAGAACCGACCCTCCCTGTTGATAAATCGGAGATAACCGGAGCGATTGCAGCGAGAGGCACCGATCTTCTCGCAATCGTCTTTGAGATTCCGGACATGGTCGAGGATATCGTGTATCCACAGTTGTACAAGATGGAGCAGTCCGTTCACTCTATGCTTGCGGAGCATGAATTTGCTGTGCTCGGAAGCGCGGCTGCGGTTCTGCCCGCAGGTATGACTACTGAGAATGTCGTGCTGCTGATCGAACTTGTCTCAGGAGAGCTTCCCGCGCTGAAGAAACACATCGGACCGCCGGTGTACATGCGGAATCATGCAGAGCGGTTCAAAGCGAAATTCGTGGCTAAAGACACATTTTCTGGTGTGTACATCGAGGATGGGCGGTATGTGGTCGATATTCGTCGAAGATACGGATTGGCAAAGGATCTGCTGGAGTCGGAGCTCTCTTCATGCGCACTTGGGAAACAGTTGCGCGAGTGCGTACGCGCGGGGTATATCGTACTCGAACGCGATGAGATTGCTGATACACTCGATTGTGAGTTTCTGAACAGGTTTTTGAGGAAATAACCAGAGAGGGCACCGTTGGCTTTTCCAGTGAAATCGCCATGCCCTTAGATTATACCGCAGAGCCACGCAGAGGGTTGAAAACGGTCTCGAAACTCTTGCATTCCTCAGCAGACCTCCGCGGTGATAAATCACTTGATTTTCAGACAGTGCCACCAGAGAGTGAGGAATTTGGAACAGGGAATTGCCCGAAGCGCAAGGTATTTCAATGCCGCGGCACAAGGGCATAGCACAGAGATATGGAGCCCACACCCGAATGAATCTGAAAATCCTGAATAAAACGGACACCGAACTGGAAATGGAGATTGCGGGTGAGATGCACACCCTGTTAAACCTGTTGAAGACGATTCTTCTGGAAGACGACTCAGTCGAGATCGTAACTTATGATATCAAACATCTTGGCATCAGCGAGCCGATCATGTATATCCGCACCAGTGGCAAGGATCCGTTACAGGCGGCGCGGGATGCACTCAGCGAGTTGGTCTCGATGTGCGACGAATTCAAGAGCGTCTTCCTCAATCAGGCAAACATTTGAGACGAAGGTTTTATCAACAGACACATACCAGTGGGAGAATCGATGAGTGAAAGCGAAATCCTCGAAGGGATCAAACAGGCAGAATCGGATGCGAAAGCAATGGTCGAGCAGGCTCATGCGACTGCGCGGAAGGCGGTTGCGGACGCGAGGGTAGAGGCGCGTGAAATTGTGGATAGCGCAGAGGTACGCGCCAGAGATCATGCTGACCAGTTGATAGATACCGAGAGAAAGAAGGTACTGACAGATCGGCAGAGCATCATAGATCAGGGTTATGCCGATTCCGAAGCGATGAAGGATGCCGCATCCGGTAGGATCGATACCGCAGTGGATCTTTTGCTCGTAGAGTTTGAGAGGGCGATTCATGCTAAAGCCGAAGCAGATGAGTAGAGTGTTGCTGGTCGGGCACAAGGACGTTCTCGAACAAACAATCGAGGTGCTCCACAGTCTGCATGGGCTGCATATTGAGGAGTATGAGGATGATGGTTATTTCAACATCGGAAAACCACTTCCCGGCGCGGAACAGGACTCAAAGGAGCTCCTGAAACTGCGTTCGATATCAAGTTTTCTTGGAATAGGGGAGCCGTACCATAGACCAGTCGATGCTAAACAGCTATCCTCCGGACTCGAGGAGAAGCTCGAAGCACTTGATTCCACGGTTTCAGATAAACTGAGGAGAAAATCAGACATCGAGGCGAACCTGAAGGACGTGGAGACAAAAACCCATGACATCAAACCCTTTTCCGGAATTTCGATAGATTTCGATCTGTGTTCGGGATATGACTCGCTTCAGGTCTTTTCCGGATCGATCAAGAAGGGAGTCGATATCGAGACTGATCTGAAGAAGATCACGAGCGAATATCAGCTCTTTGCCAGCAACACAGGTGTTATACTTCTATTCGTTCCGGTCAGATACGGAGACGATGTCTCAAGCTTGCTGAATGAATGCGAATTTGCGGAGACCAAGATACCGGAGATATCGGGCGTACCTGATGTGCTCATCAGCGAACTCAAGAGCCGGCATGATTCACTCACAGCGGACCTCGGATCATTGTCGGTAGAGATCGATTCGATCAAGAGTCAGGAGGAGGAATTCATCCTTTCAAGCGAAGAATTGCTCGCCATTGAAACGCAGAAGAAGGAGGCACCGCTCTTCTTTGCAACGTCCGAGCATGCATTTGTGATCGATGGCTGGATTCCGGATGATGAGTTCACTGCCATGAAATCGAGAGTTTCCGAGGCTACCCGCGACCGGGTTCACATCGCGCTACGCGAAGAAGCAGCCGACGAGGTTGCCGCTGACGATACAAATATCCCGATCGAATACGACAACCCTAAGATCGTGAAGCCGTTCGAAGCGGTCATGAATCTCTATGCCCGTCCGAAATATCACGAGATAGACCCGACTACATTTGTATTTATAGCATTCCCGCTCTTCTATGGACTGATACTTGGAGATATTGGGTACGCATTGATCTTACTTGGAATATCCCTATACGGTAGATCCAAACTGCATGGAGAAGGATGGAACTCACTCTTTACCGTCCTGATCTACTGTAACATATCCACGCTCTTCTTCGGGATATTATATGCGGAATTCCTCGGGTTCCCGCTGGCAGGGCTTAACGGGCATCCGGGATTGATTCCAGGATGGGACACCACCTTCCTCTTCTATGGTCTGGGTGGTGAGCATATCACGTACCCGATCCACAGAACACACCTCGTAACCACCCTTCTGGTCGTGACCCTGATAATTGGCGTGATACATATCAACACCGGGTTTATCCTTGGGTTCCGAAATGTGCTTGCGAAACACGGCATGAAAGCGGCGGTACTCGAAAAGGGCGGCTGGATGATACTGCAACTCGGCATATTCCTTCTCCTGTTCGGGATGATGGATATTGTGCCAGGCATGCTGCCGGGTGCAGTCATATTCGTCCTTGCAGTCGGCATGCTGATTGCAGGAGAGGGCGGCACCGCAATAATTGAGATACCATCCATCTTGAGTAACATCCTTTCGTACTCAAGGCTGCTTGCAGTCGGTCTATCATCGATCGGCATCGCAAAAGCGATCAACATCATGTCAGAGATGATGTGGTCAAGCGGAGGTGTCTTCATAATCGTCGCAGTGCTCATATTCATACTTGGACATACGATCAATACCGCATTGAGCGTGATCGCCCCCGGACTTCATGCGCTCAGACTGCAGTATGTGGAATTCTTTACCAAGTTCTACGACGGTGGGGGCAGAATATACGATCCATTTGGATATAACAGAACATATACAGAGGAATAACAATGGCAATAGAATTAGCATTAGCAGGAGCAGATCCTGATCTGATACTGGCAAATCAGAAAGGCTTGATCGCAATCGGCGCAGGGCTTGCAGTCGGACTCGCAGGACTTGGCTCAGGTCTCGCTGAGAAAGACATCGGTTCCGCAGCGGTCGGAGCATTCACCGAGAAGGAAGAGCTCTTTGGGAAGGGCTTGATCATGACAGTCATTCCGGAAACCATCGTGATCTTCGGATTCGTTATCGCGATTATGATGATCATCTAACCATGGTACTGGAAAACGTCGTTTCCGACATCCTGAAGAGTGCACAGGATCAGGTCTCTGCGATCGATTCCGAACGAGACAGCGAGGTCTCAACGATTATCGAGGAGGCGAAGCGCACAGGTGAGCGGATAACAGGCGAGATGGTTGCATCCGCTGAGACTGAAGCAGAGCGCATCCGTAAGCAGGAACTCTCGGGCGCGAATCTGGAGGTAAGGCGGATGATCCTGAACACGCGCAAGGAGGTACTGGACGAGACCTATCGTCGGGCACTGGAGCGCATTCGCGAACTGGACAGCGAGCCACTCATCAGGTCGCTGATCCGCGCACATGAGAGAGTTGCCACGCGGGTCTACTCGAATCAGCAGGATCAGCCGACCGTTGAGAAATTGTGCGCTGAACTGCTTGAAGATACGCTAACAGAGATCGACTATGCAGGTAACATCGACTGCATTGGTGGAATCGTCCTGGAAAACGTTGACAGAACCGTCAGGCTGGATCATACGTTTGATACCATCATGGACGAGGTCAGCGAGCAGTCGATGAAAATTATCTCCGAAACCCTGTTCGAGCAGGTATGACACTCGTCCTGTCGATCGGCGGCTCGGTCGTTGGTGGCGATCAGGATCGATTTCTGGAATACGCGGAGATACTCCGGAGGCTGGCATCTGATCACACGGTCTTTGTGGTGGTCGGCGGCGGTGAGACCGCCCGCGATTACATCAGTCGCGCCCGTATGTTGGGAGCTGATGAGGCATTCTGCGATCTGATTGGAATTGCGGTCACCAGACTGAACGCGCGTCTTCTGATCGCCGCGCTCGGTAATCACGCGTATCCGGTTCCGCCAGAGACACAAGAGGATGCCACACTCGCCGCGCTCTCTGGGAGGATCGTTGTCATGGGTGGAACAGTTCCCGGACACACAACCGATGCGGTCGCTGCAATCCTTGCCGAATTCGTGCATGCCGATCTCATGATCAATGCTACCTCAACAGACGGCATATACACGAGCGACCCGAAAAAAGATCCGGACGCCGTCAAACTGGATAAGATCTCTCCGCGGCGGTTAATCGAGATCATCGCCGGCTCGAAGATGGAAGCTGGCGCGAATCTGCCGCTCGACATGCTCGCCGCAAAGGTAATCGAGCGATCGGGTGTCCCCACTGTTGTTGTTGATGGGCGGCGCCCTCAATCTCTTTTTGATGCTGTGCTCGGGAAGTCGGTCGGAACACGCGTGCAGTGAAATCGGGACCGTTCGAACAACACAGTAAACCATTTATAGAATGACGTGTTTACGTAGAGTATCGTCTTGAACTTGAGTCTTATGGGCAAAGGCGATATGATGCCCTGTGCATACTGCGACATCAGAACTATTCTGATACACTGCTTTCAGAGAAATGAGGAATGATACGATGACCACTACAAAATATCTCACGAAAATTGAGCAAATACCTGAATTTGGCGATGAGGAGCGCGTTGCACTTAAGAAAGTTGCCGAAAAGTTTGCTTTCCGCACGAACGAGTATTATATGTCGTTGATAGGTTGGGACGATCCAAACGATCCGATAAGGCGCATCGTGATACCGGATGTCGAGGAACTCGACGACTGGGGGAGTATGGATGCTTCCGACGAGCGCACATACACAGTCGCCCATGGTCTTCAGCACAAGTACGGATCCACTGCAGTACTTCTGGTAACTGATGTATGCGGCGGGTACTGCAGATTCTGCTTCAGAAAGCGGCTTTTCACAAATGGTCATGACGAGATCTCTCGCGATGTGACCGATGGAATTCAGTACATCCGTCTGCATAACGAACTCACCAATGTATTGATCACTGGCGGAGATCCGCTGATGTTATCCACGAATAAGCTGGAAAAGATAATACAACAGCTCCGTGAGATCGATCACATACAGATCATCCGTATCGGGACAAAAATGCTTGCTTTCAACCCGCATAGGGTCGTAAACGACCATGCGCTGCTGGAGATGGTGCAAAAGTACAGCACTGACGAGAAGAAGATCTACATAATGACGCAGTTCAATCACCCCAGAGAACTCACGGATATCTCCATTGAAGCGATAAATTGCCTGCTCGGGGCAGGTGCCGTGATCGCCAACCAGACTCCAGTGATACGCGGGGTCAATGACGACCCTAAAACCCTCTCAACGTTATTTAAGAAACTCTCATTCATCGGGGCGACCCCATACTATGTCTTCCAGTGCCGTCCGACATCCGGGAACAAGACCTTTGCTGTTCCGGTCGAGGAGACCTACAATATCTTCCAGCAGGCACTGAAAGACTGCTCTGGTCTTGCCAAGCGTGCCAGACTGATCATGTCGCATTCGACCGGAAAAATCGAGATTGTGGGGATGACAGAGGAGTGCATCTTCTTCAAGTATCATCAGTCAACCGACCCGGAGCAGATCGGGAGTTTCATGGTCTTCAAGCGCAATCCGGATGCGTACTGGTTCGACGATTATCGCGATCCGGTTGCAAAATATCCGGATTCCTGAGTGTTATCCGGGCGTCACATATATTTAAAGCGGGGTTAAGCACACCCTATGAACATGCTCAATACTACCTGTGGTATGAACCACAAGATTACACCGATTTTCACAAGATTTCGGCTCTCTGGAATCTTTTCGTGACAGTGAACCCGCGCTCTATCAGATTAACCATCTATTCAGCCGCTCGATATCGGTTTTGCAGAGTTCTTCCGGTCAGTTGAAAATATAATGAACCGCCGATAAACGCGGATCGGACGCAGACTTGTTAATCAGGCATTTGCGTAAATCTCGCGTGCATCTGCGGTTAATAGAATTGAAAGAAGCCATAGTAACCAGAAATTAATAAAATCACTAACATCGAGGGACATTCCTCATTTACTTGATTTATCATGGAGATCGATTTCACGGGAATTACCAAAGAGCCAAGATTTCTGTGTTAATCTTGTGTAATCTCGTGGTTCTATATGCAAATATCCACACAATATTGAGTAAGTACCGCCCTACATAAAAACCATCGCAATAAACATCACATAGACCATAACAAACAGAAAACCGCTCCTTCTGTCAATTACTCCCCGATATCGCATGAAAAAGATCATAGCCATCGCCAGAAAGACCATCAGAACGAGGTCAGTTGTAATAGCCTCAGAATCGGTGAGCGGAATGGCGCGTATACTTGCGCCAGCTCCAAGAGCGAGAAGAATGTTTGCGATGTTGCTCCCGATCACATTCCCGAGAACCATCATGCCATGCCCCCTCCGTGCGGCTGCAACCGATACCGCAAGCTCGGGAAGTGAGGTTCCCAGCGCAACCAGCGTCAGTCCGATTGCAATGTCAGAGACCCCGAGGTCTGATGCGATACTGGTGGCAGCGTCAACCAGAAAAGTGCATGCCACAAGCACGCCTGCAGCACCGAAGGCGGTCTGAAGCAACGGCATTGCGAGATCTCTCAGACTGCTGCAACCCGCGCCCTCCTGATCGGAATGCGATGATCTGTGCCTCATATACCCATCCCGAATATACCACAGATACGCAAGAATCAGCAGTAACCCGGTGGGGCGCGTGATTGTGTCGCTGTACAGGAACCAGCATGATGCAACGGCAAGCAGCAGCACATGAATCCTTGCATCGCGATAAACTTCGGCATCGATCGCTATCGGGCGGAGGATGGCTGCGATGCCGAGTATCAGCGCGATGTTTGTTACGTTCGATCCTATCACGTTTCCGATCGCAATCCCGCTGGCACCGGTCAGCGATGAATACGCTGAGATCGCAATCTCCGGAAGCGAGGTTCCGATCGCAACTACAGAGAGCCCGATCATAAAATCAGAGACGCCAATCCCCTTCGCAAGCTTTGATGCGCCATCTGTGAACCAGTTGCTCGAATACGCCAGAAAGATGGCGGATGTCAGGAGAAGTGGCAGTTCTATCATCATGAAACTCTAATTGGTTTCAAGGTACATAATCTTTATAATCACACACAGTAACATACCATCCGGAGGAAAAACATTGGCAAGAAAAGCGACCAGAAAAACCGATCGATGGAAGTCAAAGGAATGGTACCAGATCGTAGCCCCGGAGATGTTTGGCAGGGTAGCACTGGGAGAGACGTTTGCAGACGCTCCGGAGAAGCTGATCGGACGAGGGATCAACGTAACCGTTGGCGAGATTACGAACGATTTCTCGAAACAGAACATCAAACTCCGATTCAAGATTTCAGATGTGGGTGGGGACACTGCGAACACAAAATTTGTCGGGCATCAACTGGCCAACGATTACGTCGGATCACTGATCAAGCGTCAAACATCCCGCATCGATGTGAATCTTGAGGTGCACACAAAGGACGGATATCGACTGCGGATAAAACCAACATGTTTCACAACACACCGTGCAAAGACCAGCCAGATCGTGGCGATACGCGAGAAGGCAGAGGAACTTGTTCGCGATCGTGCAAAAAAACTCGATTTCGAGAAGTTAATAGAGGAAATTATACAGGGAAAACTCTCTGCAAAGGTTTACCGCAGCGTTAAAAATATATATCCACTGCGCAGAGTGGAAATTCTGAAGACAGAGATCACACGCGCCCCAAGTGTGCAGTGATGTCACCACCCACGCGCACACGACCACCATAGCAACGTTGCTATGGTGCCGCAGCTTTTATAAGTCGGTATGGATTTGAGTATTGGGTCTGTCGTTTTTTGGGATGGGGGGTATTGGGTGGATTAGTGTCCGGAGCAATTCAATAGCCCCCACCCGGGGTGATGAAAACTCTCCATATTCGGGTGAGTTCCACATCCCAAAACCTTGCCATTTTTGTTCCTTTTTATCACCCCGTCCTCAATAGACAATAGATACGTGGCGTGCTGAATA
>DAOVGE010000087.1 GCA_030672605.1 Methanosarcinales archaeon | reverse complement strand
TTGTGATAGAGATGTACGAGATGAGCAACGAACGGGTTGCGCGGGCAGAGAGGAAATCTGCGAGGGCGAACGGATAGACAACATGGAGCTATCGCGTTGTTAGGCCATTGGAACAACATGCGGGGTTCAATGGTAATATGTATACCTCATAGCAGTTCTCTTCTCGGAATGGAAGGGGGGTTTTAGTCTGTGTGCTCTCGATGTTCTTGTGAATTCTCGTGGATTCGGAGATACTGGAAGATCCGGGCTCCATAGACAATCGTTAAGTAGAGACACGGTTCCCGTATGTAATACTGGTGATGAAGATAGTAGAGATGCTTGTCACAGACTATACAAGAGGCGGATCAACAGAAAGACTGGCGCAAGCAGTCGCAGACGGCGTCAGAAGCGCGGGCGGCAGCGCCACGCTGAAACCGGTGGATGAGGTCGACGCAAGCGACCTTCCCGGATACGACGGGATCATATATGCTCACCGGTCTACTTCGGAACGATGGCAGCAGAGGTCAAGAAACTGATCGATGAGTCGGTTGCAGTTCGCGGCAGACTCGAGGGCAAAGTCGGCGCAGCCTTCACGACATCGGGGCACAGAACCGGCGGAAAAGAGACGACGCTCCTCTCGATACTCGAGGCGATCTCTGATTCATGGCATGGTCGTCTGCGGTGACCCGATCAGTGTCGGCGGGCACTATGGGGCGGCTGGTGCTGATGCGGCAGGTGAGGGTGAGGGTGTCGCACTCGGGGCGCGGGTTGCGAGGATTGCGGAGAAGAATATATGTGCCGATTGAGTGAAATAAACAGCGATGGACTCCGGTTCACCCCTGCCCGGAGTCGGGTTGCCACCAAGCGTATGGGAACTTACAATAAATAAGTTACCAGCAGAAGGTACCACGCTCATATAATGCGTTGGTGCAAGATATTTAACACGAATGTCACGAATCGGACGAATATCACGAATTTGTCCGGTTCATTGGAACACACCGCGTATTTCTAAAATTTTCAGTATGTGCGCTTTTTATATGCTCGCAAAAGTGGTGATTCGTGCGATTCGTAAAATTCGTGTCATTCGTGATATTGACCAGATTTTTATATACAACCTGCTGAAATAAACGTACGTGTTTAGCTATACTTCGCACCGCCACAAACTGAGCTTTTTTGCAATGTGTCAGTCGGATGTACAACAACACGAAAGACGTAACGACAGATATCACCCTTCGCGTCTCTCTCGCCTTTGCGCCTTCGCGTTAAATTGAGAACGCAAAGACGCGATGACGCGAGGGCGCAAAGATTGGAAACCACAGAATCCACCATAATCAAGAACTGTGAGTGTTGGATGTGAGATGATATATGCCATAACAAACAATTATACACCATGAGATGGCTTACACGGTTCACAATCGTATGTACACTGCTCACTGTGCTCACGGCAGTTCATGCTGGCGGGACCGACATCATCCCATACCGCACCGACGCTCCCGCGCTCGTTGCAACTCTGTCCAAACAGATTCCATATCCGGCACAACCAGGCGAGGAGCTGACACTGGTCATCAAGACTGCGAACTGCGGAGATGAGCCTGCAAAGAATATTGTCTGGCATCTCAACGCAAAAGAGCCTTTTGAGCTGAAAGAGACTGGTGAGGCAACGCAGACGCTCCCCGAACTCAGGTGCGGGGAGACCGCAAACACCGAGTATTTTCTGATTGTTGACCCCGATGCA
The DNA here is from genome assembly GCA_030672605.1 of Methanosarcinales archaeon. Classification (GTDB taxonomy): domain Archaea; phylum Halobacteriota; class Methanosarcinia; order Methanosarcinales; family Methanogasteraceae; genus Methanogaster_C. Next base: position 3,460 of record DAOVGE010000087.1, on the reverse strand, counting down.
CGGTCTGGAGAGTACGTAATCGACCTCAATATCACATACGGCGGGGATTTTGACCGCAATTACTTCACCACCAGGAGCACTGTTGAGATCACGGTCAGGGTGATGGGGGATCCGGATCTCGTACTCATAGACGCCGATATCCCGGAGGCGGATCCCAAATCAGAGTTTGATGCGAAATTCTCGATTGAGAATGTGGGGACAGGACCCGCAAAGAATGTGAAAGTCTCTTTTGGGAATCAGAGCGGAATCTCAAGAGGAGTCCCGAACGGAATCCTTCCAAAGACCTCCATCAGCTACATCGACACGATAGCGCCGGGAGAGACCGCAATCGTCGAATCGAGTTTCTTTGTCGATACCACGACACCGTCTCAGTATCCGCTGCCGATCACGATTCAGTACGAGAACGAGACGCATGGGGCACAGGCTGCCCAATTTTACTCGGTTTTGGTGCCGGTAACGAGCGGAAACACGCTCTTTGTCTACCTTGACTCGCAGGAGAGGCTCACGCCAGAAACGGTCGGGGAGATTACGATAGGTGTTGCAAACCGGGGGCTCGCACGGGCAAAGCACGTCGTCTTCACAATCTCCGAAGGGGAACAATTCAAGCTGGTCGATACCGGCACACGCTACATCGGTGACATCGAGAGCGATGACTACGATACTGCGGATTTCGTGATCATCCCGGAGGCGGCGGGAGAGGGTAGCGTCTCTGTTAAGGTGGATTATGCGGATGATTACGGAAACCAGTACAGTATGACTGCTGATGTGCCGATAAAGGTCTACAGCCCCGAGGAGATGAAAGCGATTGCGCCGCAGGGCGGCGGGTACACAGGGGTAATCATCGGAGCAGTGGTTCTGGTACTCGCTTACGTCTTCAGAAAACGCATTAAAAGGATCATATCCAGATGAAACTCTCGGATTACTTCCGGTTCTGCTTCAAAGGCATAGTGCAGCGTAAAACCCGGAGTTACCTGACAATAATCGGAATCGTGATCGGGATCATGGCAATCGTTGGCTTGATCTCAATCGGGGTCGGGATGCAGGTCTACATGGACGAGCAGATCGGGAAGATGGGTGTGAACAAGATCATAGTAATGCCGGTTCCGCCGGGTGGGGGGTTCGGTCCGAGTGCCGCATCGACCTATTTCACGGATCGGGACGCGAAGGCTGTTGAGAAGGTGAGAGGGGTCGATGCGAACTGCTACATGGTCTACCGGACCTCGATTATAACCTACAAGGATATCGACGCCATTGCACCGGTTGTCGGCATGGTGCCGTCGATTGCAGAGGACGCGTATTTTGATGTTCAGGGGTATGAACTCGATTCAGGGAGGGATCTGGAGGATAAGGACACCCATAAGATAACGATCGGGTACTTGACTGCGCACAAGGCTTTTAAAGTCGGGGATACGTACAAAGAGATCAAGATAGGCGATAAGATAGAGATCAAGGATCAGGGATTCAAGGTCGTCGGAATTACGGAGGAGATCGGGAACCGGGACGACGATATGACCATCGTCATGAGCCTCGATGATGCGGAGCGGCTTTTTGATGTGAGCGACGAATACGACTTCTTCTTCGTGAAGGTCAAGGAGGGCGCCGACTCCGAGGACGTCGCAGAGCGCATCCGGGATAAACTGGAGAAACTACGAGGCGAGGAGGATTTCAGCGTCATGACCGCGGCGCAGATGAGTGAGCTTGTTGGTTCGATTCTTTCCGCAGTCTCCGCGGTTTTGATTGGGATCGGCGCAATCTCGCTTCTCGTCGGAGGAGTTGGAATCATGAACACGATGTACACCTCGGTTACGGAACGGACGCGGGAGATCGGGATCTACAAGGCACTCGGAGCTGAGAACAACACGATATTAATGATGTTTCTCGTCGAATCCAGTCTGATCGGCGTCTTCGGTGGCGTGATCGGGGCGGTGCTCGGCTTCGGGATGGCGCTGGGCGTGGAGCTGGTCGGTAAAGAGATGGGGGTCGGTCTGTTACATGCGTGGATCTCGTGGGAGCTTGCAGCCTTTGCACTTCTCTTCTCGTTTGGAATCGGGGTTCTGGCAGGACTTCTGCCGGCACGGTCTGCTGCGAAGATGCATCCGGTGGATGCGCTCAGGCACGAGTGAGTAGGGGTGCGGGAGTGGTCGGTCTTCGGATTTCTTTGATTGTAGTTTTGGTTATGGGGTTGGTCGATTCTCTGATTCGGGAGGGGGGACTCCATGAGGTGCAGATATAATCGACGGCAAGCCAGTGAAACGAAGAGGGGGGGACCGACTATCTCTTCCACATTTGGAATATTTTGTGATTCTCATGTATCATTCCCCCAATGTTGACTGGTTTTTTGCTGTCTTAGTCATCACCGCGCGTCCAATTGCAGTAAACCTCCGAATTTGAAGATCACCGGTACTTCCTGAATACCCATCCCTTCTGCCTCTTCATCGATCATCCCGTAGATTTCATCCATCAGTGGCTTTTCGATTACAGTGCCTTCGAGAAATGTTACCGTCACATATCCTTCAAGATTATAACCATATCCTATCACCGGACCTTCTGGGCGAAGGTACGGGGGCATCTCGCTCCGCACACGGTTTTTGACCTCATCGAGATTGGCATACCACTGCTGTTTCTGTTCATCATTCTCAAATTCAGGAAGTTTTCCGTAAGTAGCGATAACTGTGGCATTGCCAAGTTTTCGATCACTTCTTTCATACTCTTCGAGAAGTCTCTTTTCATGAATGCTGTATGCAAAACCGATGACAAGCAAAACCGACACAATGACTACTATGGAATATTTTGTTAGTCTCATACATTATTCCTCCAATATTTTTAACATATTTTTCCCATAATAAAAAAATAAAGGTTATCAAATGATTGATAACCCTCCTCTATTCGGTAAGCGGAACTACACCCAGGTCCGTCTCCACTCCGGAGACCGGCGAAAACCAAGCCCCATCTCCATTCCACCCATGGTGAATTCCTACGATCTCGCGTTCTGGATCGTCTGGATAATGACTGGTATAGATATACACAGGACTGCCGCTATCACCGGAGTCACGTGAATAGCTCGCGTAATACTGGTCGTGGAGCGTACCATGAGTTGGACTCTCATAGTCATCTTTTCCGCCAACTACCCCCATCGTGAGACCTGTCGTGATGCCCGTCTTGAAAACGGTATCGCCTACATCGGGTTCATCTCTGTAGTCCGTAACTGGTCTGATTATCTCGTAATTCTCACTTCCACAGATGTATATCATCGCCTCGACATTATCATAAGGCACCCACGATGCATCTGCATAAGTGCCGCCAGTTTGATCGACTTCTCCGGCTCCCTGCCCAAACCATGAGGATGGCTGCCATATCCATAGTCCGACAGGAGTGGGATCATTGCCATGCCCGAGGTGTCCTGCTATCACATAGCCCTCATCTCCGCTAGCAGTATCTTCAGCGGCGAATCCGAGTGTTG
>DAOVGE010000070.1 GCA_030672605.1 Methanosarcinales archaeon | reverse complement strand
TGATGTTGTGCCAGTCTCGTCTGCCACAATCGTGCCATACCTCGCAGTCTCAAGTCCGGGCGTCGTCATCGGGACGAGCGGATTTGGAGATGTGCCGATTGCGATTACCGCGATGTCGGCGGGGATGTTGTGCTCGGTTCCCGGTAGCGCGACCGGTCGGCACCGTCCTGACTCGTCTGGCTCGCACAGTTCCATATTGATGCATTCCATGCCCGTGACCCAGTTATTCTCATCGCCAATGATCCGTATCGGGTTTGTGAGCAGTCTGAATCGTACACCCTCTTCTTTTGCATTGACCACCTCTTCTGCCCGTGCTGGCAGCTCATCCTCGCCGCGGCGGTAGACGATTGTGACCTCCTCTGCGCCAAGTCTGAGCGCACACCGTGCGGCATCCATCGCGACATTGCCTCCGCCGACAACTATTACGCGGCTACCCTTCTTGATCGGCGTGTCAAAATCAGGGAAGAGGTACGCCTTCATCAGGTTCACACGGGTCAGAAACTCGTTTGCAGAGTAGACGCCATTTAAGTTCTCGCCATCGATTCCGAGAAATGACGGCAGCCCTGCGCCGGTTCCCAGAAAGACAGCGTCGTACTCGTCGAGCAGTTCATCCACCGTATCGATCTTCCCGATGACCGAATTTAAGCTTATAGTAACGCCCAGTTTCCTGATAAAATCGACTTCTGCTGCAACAATCGCTTTTGGCAGCCGAAACTCAGGGATTCCGTACACGAGAACGCCACCAGCAGAATGCAATGACTCAAAGATCGTTACCGCATGCCCCATCTTCGCAAGCTCGGCTGCCGCGGTCAGCCCGGCGGGACCTGCTCCGACCACTGCAACGCTTCTTTCGGTTGGTTCTGGAACATCAGGGATCGTGACTCCTTTTTTCATCTCGTAATCAGCCACAAATCGCTCAAGCCCGCCGATTGCGATCGTATCACCATCTTTTTTCTTTCCGAGTACGCATGCCGCCTCGCACTGCGTCTCCTGCGGGCAGACGCGTCCGCAGATCGCGGGAAGCGAGTTTGTGCTCTTCAGCGTGTGAGCCGCCGCATCGAAATTGCGATCTGCGATCTGCCGTATGAAGAGCGGGATATCTACCTCTACAGGGCAGCCCTCAACGCAGAGCGGCTTTTTACAGTCGAGACAGCGTTTTGCCTCTGCCACCGCTTCTTCTTCAGAGTACCCGAGTGCAACCTCGTCGAAGTTCGATCTGCGCTCGGACGGCAGTTGCTTTGCCATTTCAGGCCGTATTTTCGCTTTTGATTCGGTGTTCATATCACTGGCTCCCCGCTGCTAACTCCGCCGCTGCTTTGCAGTCAAGCACCTCCTTCTCTTCTGGCAGGTACATAGCAAGCCGGCTCATCAGCAGCGTAAAGTCGACTTCGTGTGCATCGAACTCAGGTCCGTCCACACATGCGAATTTTGTCTCGCCTCCCACGAGCACCCGACATGCGCCACACATGCCGGTGCCGTCCACCATGATCGGGTTTAGGCTGACAACAGTCTTGACACCAAACGGCTTTGTGACGCCGGCAACTGCCCGCATCATCACAGGCGGACCGATCGCAATCACCCTGTTGATCTGCCCATTGTGTCCGCCACGCTCTTCGTGCCCTTCATGTTCACCGTGCCCTTCATGCTCACCACGTTCGTCACGTTCGAGTAGATCCTGTACGACCTCGGTAACAAACCCGTGGTGTCCTTTTGTACCATCGTCGGTTGTGATATGCAGTTCGCTGCTCGCTTCATTCATCCGGTCCTCCCAGAACAGGATGTCTGCACTCCGCGCTCCGATTATTGAAATTACCCTGTTGCCAGCCCCTGAGAGCGCCCGTGCAATCGGGAAGATCGGTGCAATCCCGACGCCGCCGCCCACGCACACCACGGTTCCGAATTTCTCGATTGTGGACGGGTTACCGAGCGGTCCCACCACGTCGGCGATCGAACCGCCGGCAGCAAGCGATGCGAGCTGGCGGGTCGTCTTGCCGATCTCCTGGAAGATCAGGGTGATCGTTTCGGCTTGCGCGTTATAATCAGCGATCGTGAGCGGTATGCGCTCTCCGTGCTCGTCGATTCGCAGTATCACGAACTGCCCGGGCATGGCTTTCTTTGCCACCCGCGGCGCAGCAATCTCTATCTGATGGACCGTTGGAACGAGTTCACGTTTTTTTAATATGGTAAACGACATCTATTTTCCTCTCCGACTATCTCAGTTGGGCATTTACATAAAATGTCGGCACAGCGAAAGACCGATTTACAGCATTTCCCAGCGCATCAATTACTTTTGATAAATTTCATGTCATGGAAATTGTGAATGAAGGAATCGATGCAGTACGGAGGGAGGAAGTGGAGATGAACCAGTGTCTGAAAAATACCAGGTATCTCTGGCTTAAAAATCCAGATAATCTAACAGAAAAGCAAAAGATTACATTAGGCAGCCTCAAAGATATGAATCTAAAGACGGTTAGGGCGTATAATTTGAAGCTCAGCCTCCAAATCTTCTGGAGCATCGAAGAACGCGGTGTTGCTGAGCAGTATCTTAAATGGTGGTACTTTTGGGCTACGCATAGCAGATTACAACCGATGATCGACGCTTGCTTTGATTATCAAGAGACATTGGAATGGTATCCTGAATTATTT
>DAOVGE010000068.1 GCA_030672605.1 Methanosarcinales archaeon | reverse complement strand
GATCTCCACAATCTCCATTCGGTTCATGTTTTTACCGGAGAAAACCATGCCTCGTGACCTGAACTCATCGAGGTACTCCGGGTTCACCTCGTAGCGGTGTCTGTGCCGCTCCACAATCTTCAGACTGCCGTACAATCGGTGCGCGAGCGATCCCTTGGTTAGCACTGCCTCGTAATCCCCGAGACGCATGCTCCCGCCCATGTCTGTCACCTCGTACTGCTCTGGCAGGAGACCGATCACGGGATGCGCGGTATCACCAAACTCAGAGCTGTTTGCATCCTGCCATCCGATCACATTTCTTGCAAACTCAATTACCGCAAGTTGCATGCCGAGACAGAGACCGAGGAACGGTACATCCTCTGTTCTGGCATATTCGATTGCATCGATCTTCCCTGCAATCCCGCGTTCACCGAATCCACCCGGAACAAGGACCCCATCAAACCTTCCGAGCGATTTCTTGACCTGTTCCGGAGTGCCAAACAGATTCTCAGAATCGATCCATTCGATATCAACATTGCAGCCGCAAGCGATTCCCGCATGTTTGAGCGATTCCCGGATGCTCGTGTAGGCGTCCCTGAGATCGGTGTATTTCCCGACAACGGCGATGGATATGGTTTCCCCATCCTCCTTGAGCTTATCCATCCGTTCGACCAGTTTCCGCCACCCGGATTTGTTATCGTTCTTTTTCAGCCCGAATCTCTTGGTAAGATAGTTGGATATATCCTCTTTCTCAAATATCAGCGGGACATGGTATATGTCATCAGCATCATACGCGCTCACAATCGCACTTGCAGGGACATCGCAGAATAGCGCGATCTTCTCCTTGACCGCTGACGAGAGCGCGGATGTACATCGTGCAACGATTATGTTCGGATACAAGCCAAGTTCACGAAGCTCCTTTACCGAATGCTGGGTCGGCTTGGTCTTCTGTTCGCCCTGGCAATCTACCGGAACAAGCGTCACATGCACGAGCACAAGATCTTGCGGTGCCTCCTCACGCTGCATCTGCCTCGCCGCCTCCAGAAACGGCATCGACTCGATATCACCAACCGTGCCACCGATCTCAATTAAGCATACCTCTGCGCCGCTCGCCAGAGCCACACTTCTGATCCTTTCCTTGATCTCGTTTGTCACATGCGGTATGATCTGCACGGTATTTCCAAGATAATCACCTCTCCGCTCCTTTTCGATCACTTCTTTGTAGATCTTTCCGGTGGTTAAGTTGTGGTCCTCGGTAAGTTCGGTATCGAGAAATCGCTCGTAGTTGCCGAGATCAAGATCGACCTCGCCACCATCCTTCAGCACAAAGACCTCGCCGTGCTGGAACGGATTCATGGTCCCGGCATCGATATTGATATAAGGATCAATCTTGATCGCTGTCACCCGGTACCCCTTGTTCTTCAGGATTCTTCCGATGGATGAGGTGGTGATGCCCTTGCCAAGACCGCTCATGACTCCGCCGGTGGTGATTACATACTTCATAGTGGATAATGGTTGTTTAATGATTTAAACATCGGTACTACCAGCCCGGTTGGGAAGTTTTATACGTCTGTTTCAGAGAATATTTCCGGATTTTTCGCAACTCTTCTTTGACTTGATTTGCGGTAAACACGGCGTACATCAAAGTTTCCCCTCTTTTCGCAGTTCTTTTGCGAATGCAAAGATACATTAGATCGCAAGAGTATAAGTGCCACCATGATAACCGTTGCAGTAACTGGTGCACGTGGGCGCATGGGCACGCTCATAATCGAGAACGTCAACGCCGCACCTGATATGGAACTTGTGGCTGCATTTGATCTCGTGGAGATCGGTGCGCCTGCAGGCGTGGGGGATGTTTTGGTATCAGACGCGGGCGAGATCGACGCAGTACTCAAAAAGACTTCCCCTGACGTTCTGATCGATTTTACGATCGCTGACGCCGCTGTTATGAACATCAGAGCCGCTGTTATGAACAATGTAAACCTCGTTGTCGGCACAACAGGGCTTGAGCCATACCAGGACGAGATTGCAGGAATCGTAGCAGAGCGAGTCTCTGCGGTGATTGCGCCGAACTTCTCAGTCGGTGTCAATCTCTTCTGGAAACTGCTTGCGGACGCTGTTCCATACATAAGCGACTGGGACATCGAGGTAATCGAGGCGCATCACAGAAACAAGAAGGATGCACCATCGGGAACCGCGATGCATGCGGCTGCGGTAATCAGCGACGCTCTCGGCGGAAAGGAACTGGTGCACGGGCGCGAGGGGCTCTCGCCGAGAGGTAGCGAGATCGGGATGCATGCTGTGAGGGGCGGCGACATCATCGGCGATCACATCGTTCTCTTCGCAGGAGATGGCGAGCGAATCGAGATCAGACATCAGGCGCACAGCAGGCAGGCGTTTGCAGGTGGCGCAATCAGAGCAGCGCGGTGGGTCGTTGGTGCGCCGAACGGCGTCCATGGCATGGACAAGGTGCTTGGGATATAGCCGCGGCGGTTTCGGATCGCAACAAAATCCGTGACTTTTTATAGTCAAAAACCTTAGGTTTCTAACTTATTCCGTCGATGTTAGAGCAGTTTGAATCATGATTTTCGTAAGCAGAAGCATGATATACTCGACACCGGTATAAACCGCGATTTTCGTTCTTCGCGTCTTTGCGTCCTCGC
>DAOVGE010000028.1 GCA_030672605.1 Methanosarcinales archaeon | reverse complement strand
TCAGTCGGATGTGCAACAACACGGAAAACGTTGAGACATGGGTTGACAATACTCTTCGCGTCTCTGCGACTTTGCGACTTTGCGTTAAACTGAGAATGAGAACGCAAAGACGCGAAGAACAAAAATCCTCCTGTTGTTGATCATGTATGAGCATCGCTTGCTCTTGTGTTCATGGTCAGATTGACCATTACATAATCTCGAGAAATTTGTGGTTTCATATAGGGATCCCCCAATATCGGTAAGTACGTGGAATTCGTTCAAACGTGCCATTCGTGATCCGTCAGCACTTAATATCGCGCCAGCACAATTCATCTACGAGATGCCGGGCATATGCGAGTTACCAGGGCGTCTGAAAAGATCCTCAGAAGTGGTTAGAATATTATTATGTGCGTTCGATCTCGGAAACGGACAATTCCATGGTGAAATGCTGATTTGTCGCGGCACTGGGGAAGAAACTCGATTCGCGGAAGAAGACTGAGATGCGGCTGAAACTTGTGGGGCACAATATCTAAAGAGGGAGTATTCGGAGGTCATGGGTAACGTGGTGCCGCACTGGTGTGGGGGTGTACGTGAATTTTGTTCCAATGCCTGTATGACGGAAAACTTTCTTGTACCGTTCTGAGATGGGGATTGCAGGTAACCGCCCCCTTCTTAATCGGCGGTTTTCCGAACCCATTCCGGAAGATGGTAAAAAGTCTCCGGAACACTTTCACACAAGACACCAGAGAGCCTTTTTATCACCCCACTCCAGACACTGATCGATGGAATCGATCATCGACGAATCGGAAGCGATCAGCAAACTACGAGTCGGAATCACAGATGCCGTCAGATCATGTATGCGTGGGCACACCGGCATCGCATTATCAGGCGGCATCGACAGTTCGCTCGTTGCAGCCATTGCGGGATCGATAAACCCGGATATCGAGCTGTATGCGGTCGGGATGCGGGGTTCCCATGACGTCAAACACGCGCAGCAGGCAGCAGCGCTCCTCGGACTCGGCGATCGATTGCACGTCTGCGAGTGCACCGAAGCTGAGATCGAATCCGCAATCCCGCGGGTTGTGCCTGCGATACAGACCGCAAACCCTGTCTCTGTTGGGATTGGGATCTGCATGTATCTGGTGTCGCAATGCGCACACGCAGACGGAACCGGTCTGCTGCTGACAGGTCAGGGCGCAGACGAACTCTTTGCAGGATATAAGCGCTACGAGCAGGCATACGATTCAGGGGCACTGGAACTGGACCGCGAGCTCGAGAAAGACATGCATGCACTCCCAGACCAGATCAAACGGGACGTTGCGGTTGCCGAGCTGAATTGCGTGGAACTGTGCCTGCCGATCTGTAATCGCGATGTTGTGGATATTGCACGTCGCATCGATTCAAAACTCAAGATGAAGCGGGTGGGGGACGAGTACACGAGAAAATACATTCTGCGGAAGGTTTCCGAAGATTATCTACCTCTTGAACTTGCATGGGCACCAAAGAAGGCAGCGCAGTACGGAACCGGTGTTCAGAATGCGCTGCGCAGGATGGCACGCAGGCAGGGCGTCGGGCAGGCGGAGTTTCTGCGCCAGTATCAGGTGTCGGTTTCTTCTGATTTGCGTACTGCCTGAAGATGGTGACTATTTCCATGGTATGCGTTTATACTCGACACCGGTATAAACCGCGATTTTCGTTCTTTGCGTCCTCGCGTCCTCGCGTCTTCGCGTTCTCAATTTAACGCGAAGGCGCAAAGGCGAGAGAGACGCGAAGAGTGATATCTGTCGTCACGTCTTTCGTGTTGTTGTACATCCGACTGACGCATTGCAAAAAAGCTCAGTTTGTGGCGGTGCGAAGTATAGCTGAGGCGAAAAACCACGAGATTCCACGAGATTAACACAAGAAGATGGTGGGTACATGCGTAACCACTCAGGTATGTTGATTGGTCTCTTGATTGTGATTCTATGCTTTCTGGGACACTGTCTGAAAATCAAGTGGTTTACCACCGCGGAGAACGCGGAGGGCGCAGAGTTTTGAGACGGTTTTCAGCCCTCTGCGTTCCTATGCGCACTCTTCGGTAGAATCCCAGGGCATGGCAGTCTCACTGGAAAAATCAACAGTGCCCTGCACGTTATTGAGCATATTCACTTCCGGGATCCAAACACCGGCAAAACGTGAGAATTTTTGCTACATAGGCGGTTGGAACATCTTCCTTTCCTGTTTCGCCGGAATCTTCTGGCGATCGGGCACACCGGCGGCCACTGGATAAATGTAAACCCTTTTGTAGTAGTCCGGTGTATGACAGATGCGAGGTATTTATATGGAACTAAATGGAGTAGAGATCGAAGATACCTACGCAGAAGCCTTCGGTATTAAGGTTGCAAGGGTGCTCATCACTGGCGCGAGCAAGCACTGGGCAATGGTTGCTGCAACGGAAGCAACAGGATTCGGGACATCTGTTATCATGTGCCCGGCAGAGGCTGGAATTGAGTGCGTGGTCGATGGCAGCGAGACACCAGACGGACGTCCGGGTGTCTACATCCAGATATGCACATTTGGGTACAAGGCACTTGAGGAACAGTTGATGAATCGGATCAGTCAGTGTGTGCTCACGGCACCAACGACTGCTGTGTGGAACGGGCTTCCTGATGCAGAGAAGCAGTTCGATACGGGATTCAAGCTGAAGTTCTTTGCGGACGGTTATGAGTCAGAGATCGAGGTCGGCGGGCGGAAGGCTTATGCAATCCCGATGATGGAGGGTGATTTCATTATCGAGCACAACATCGGTGCGGTTGATGGTGTTGCAGGAGGCAACTTCTTCATCCTCGCAGATACTCAGATGAACGGGCTTAATGCAGCGGAGAAAGCGGTGGAAGCAGTCATGAAATGTGAAGGCTCGATCACACCGTTCCCTGGAGGGATCGTTGCAAGCGGCTCGAAGCCTGGCGCTGACACATACACCTTCATGAAGGCAACGACGAACCAGCGGTTTGCTCCGACGCTCAAAGACAAGGTTGATGACACAAACATCCCGGCAGATGTGAATGCGGTCTATGAACTCGTGATCAATGGTATCAATATCGAGGCGGTAACCGCCGCGACGAAAGCCGGAATTGAGGCTGCTGTGAAGATGCCGGGCGTCAAGAAGATTACTGCTGGCAATTACGGCGGAAGTCTGGGCGCATTCAAGGTTAATCTTGGCGATCTCTTCTGAGATCGTCTCTCTTTTTTATTTTTAAACCGATCTCGGCTCTTCTCTGTTTTGTGGATCTTTGACAATTCGCGTTGCAAACATTTCGGCTCTTTGGTAATTCCCGTGAAATCGATCTTCATGATAAATCAAGTAATTGAGGAATGTCCCTCGATGTTAGTGATTTTATTAATTTCTGTTTACTAT
>DAOVGE010000126.1 GCA_030672605.1 Methanosarcinales archaeon | reverse complement strand
TGTACAACAACACGAAAGACGTGACGACAGATATCACCCTTCGCGTCTCTCTCGCCTTCGCGTTAAATTGAGAACGCAAAGACGCGAGGACGCAAAGACGCGAAGAACGAAAATCGCGGTTTATACCGGTGTCGAGTATATATTGTAACTGCTCACCTGCCAGTAATCAGCGTCCCCACAGAACCCCCCCGCAGCGCATCGATCACGCGATCAGGATATCTCCCGTTCACGACCCGACAGTCGAGTGACCGCAACAGCAAGAGTTCCGGCAAAACCGAATCGACGCATGTCTTCCCCATCTCCAGGAGTTTCTCTGCCGCAATCCTACAAAGAAGCCGACCGTCACGGAATATCCCGTCCACATCGGTCGCTTTTATGAGTGTGGCGTCCAGTTCGGATGCGATCCAGCCGGCGATGGTGTCTGATGTCGCATTCCATGTCTCTTCGATCCCTGTATCGGATTTTTTCAGAAGATCGTATGTGAGAATGATCAATGTCCCGATCGGAGTTGATTCGATCTCTGATAAGCCTGTTATCAGCGTTGCCGGAGTCCCATCGGCAAGATAATGTCCGTACTGGTCCATGGCAAGAATCGCCATCCAGTGGGCAGTCGCCTCTGAGATTCCGTAAGAATCGTCCGCGCTCCGCACCGCGTCTGCGAAGACGCTGCCCCCCGGAACGATTACGATGCATTCCCTCTCGTCCAGTGCATACTCTTGAAGCGAACGCACCAGTTCCCGTGCACTTCCAATCAGGCTTCCACCGATCTTTACCACGATCACAGTGTCCACCCGCGGTGTTTCATGATGATTGCGTCGTCCCCGTCGGTGTAGTATCCCTTCTCGAGCCCCTTGATCGTAAAGTTGAGCCGCCGGTAAAACCGCACGGCACGGTAATTGTGACTTCTCACCTCAAGCATAATATTTCCGATATTCTTTCTGTGAAATTCATTAAGGACACTCTTCATGAGTTGCGTTCCGATGCCAAGCCCCTGGTACGGTTCCAGTATCGCAATCGAGAAGACCCGCCCGCACACACCCGCCTCGACAAGCGACGATACCCCGACGACGAACCCGACCACCACGCCTCCGTGCTCCGCGACGAAGAATGTGTCCTCGTTCAACTCGTAGAGGGTCATGTACATGTATGGATCATGCTCGCCGAACTGCTCACGTTCGATTGCGATCACGCCTGAGAAATCGTGTGGCTGAAATTTGCGTATGAGGATCATGTTTGTTTTGGTTATGCCATTTCTGGAAGCTCGTGAATAAGTAACTGCTGTTGTGGTAATTTAAGATTTCCAGTTACCCGTACAAGATAGTGAAGAGCCACATTTCGGGTACTTACTCAATATTGTGTGGATGTACGCATATAAAACCACGAGATTACACGAGATTAACACAGAAATCTGGCTCTTCGCTATTCCGTGTGGGTAGTCTGAAACCAAGGTGACCCAACCGGGAGGAATCGTGGTGATGAAATCATGTATTATTCTTTATAGATAATTAACCACAGAGGGCACAGAGGAACACAGAGTTTTTTTTATTGACTATTACTCGCAAATCTCATTTTAAAACAGGTTACATCTCTCTGTGACTCTCTGTGTCCTCTGTGGTTTTATTCTCCATGTTTTATTCCGGGATAGCTCTTCTGCACCGATGCCCCATTTAGCAGAATGGGTGCTCGTGTTACCCATACAAAACAGCGAAGAACCAGAAATCTTGTGGAGATGGCTGCGCCGCTGCTTCGCAGACTGTGTAATCTCGTGGTTCCCCCCCTATAGTATTGAGCATGTTCCATTTCAGAACGTTTCAATCCATTCCACGAGTTTTTTACCGAGATCGGTCGTATAATATATCAGATAATTCCCCTCCTGCCGCGAACACACGAGACCGCTCTCCTTTAGCACAGACAGATGATAAGACATCTTTGAGTACGCATATCCCGTCATCGCAACGAGGAGGCAGACGCACATCGGCTGCAAGGAGAGCGCAAAGAGCACCCTGAGCCGCATGGGGTCTGATAGCGCACGGGCAACCGATACGATAGCCTCGATCTTCAGATCATCGGGCAGCAATCCCGAGATCCCCGCGATTCCGCCTTTTCCTTCCAGTTCGCATCTGATCGAATCCGGTATCACAATCTCATCCATGATTTCAAGCATGTCTCAAACCTATTTCAAACCTCTTTGAAACCACAACATTTAAGTGGAGTTACAAACATTATTGAAATGATGGCAGGCACCATAGATAACGTTTGCCATGAGTAACATCGGATGCAGGAGATCAAAATATCGTGGCAATCGAAACGTTGCTTCTGGCTGGCATCGAAACTCTGGAAGAGTATCTGGCGCTGCATGTACTGATGTGTCTCGTGCCTGCATTCTTCCTTGCAGGCGCCATCGCATCGCTATTTTCAAAAGAGTCTGTGCTGCGCTACTTTGGTTCCGATGCACCCAAATACGTCTCGTACAGCGTGGCATCGGTAAGCGGCGTGATTCTTGCGGTCTGTTCCTGCACGGTGCTGCCGCTCTTTGCCGGAATCTACAGACGGGGCGCAGGAATCGGTCCTGCTTCGACATTCCTCTTCTCAGCGCCCGCAATCAACCTGCTCGCAATCGTCTACACCGCAAATATCCTTGGCTTTGACCTCGGCGCTGCTCGCGCTCTTGCGGCTGTCGGCATCTCAATAGTCATAGGACTGGTCATGGCTACAGTCTTCCGAAGCGAGGATAGAGCGAAGGGCAGGACGATCTCGGCTACTGGCGAGAGCGAGATCGACCCGATGCACCAGACCGCAATCTTCGTTTTGCTTCTCACAATCCTTGTGCTCGGTGGCGTGATCAAGACATGGATGTGGCGGGGGATTGTAATCGGACCGCTTGCGCTTCTAACGGTCTACGTCTCAGGAAAGTGGTTTGATGATGAGCAGATCCACGACTGGCTGTATGAGACATGGGATCTCACAAAGAAGATATTCCCGCTCTTGCTGGTGGGTGTATTCTTTGCAGGTATAATTATTGAACTGGTACCATCGGACCTTGTTGTGCGATTTGTCGGAGGAAACTCGATACGGAGTAATCTGGTAGCGTCGGTTGCTGCGGCACTGATGTACTTTGCAACGCTAACTGAGGTTCCGATCATCGATTCACTGGTGAAACTCGGGATGGGACCGGGACCGGTGCTTGCGATGCTTCTGGCAGGACCTGCGCTCTCGCTTCCGAACATGATTGTGATATGTAAAGTGATCGGTGTTCGGAAGGGTGCGGTTTATATCGTGCTTACGGTAATCCTGGCAACCATAGCGGGATTTGTGGCTGGAAATACAATATGGAGATGAGAATCGGAGATAAGAATATGGATATAGTTGTAAAAGTATTTGGAACGGAACCTCCCTGCGCTAAGTGCAATGCGGCGTATAAGACCGCAAAGAAGGTTTCGGAGAGAATTGGTGGAGGCGTCGTTGTCGAAAAGTACAGCGCTCTCAGCGAAGAAGGCGATGAGTACGGGATCATGATGACGCCGACCGTCGTTGTCGATGGTGAGGTCGTGGTCGTCGGCAAGGCACCATCTGAGAAGAAACTGGAAGCGATCATCAGATCGAAGATGGGGGCTTAACAGATGGCAGAAGAGGATAGATGCAACTGCGGCGGAATCTCTGAGGTTGGGCTCTTTGCCTGCGCCGGCGGGGCAAACGTCGGTCTCATGAGCGTAAAAGCTGCGGCTCTGGTTTCAGAGAGGCTGGAGCGAGGAAAAGCGGCTCTGCTCTGCCTTCCTGGAATTTCGGCAGGTATCCCGGGCATCGTTGAAGGCGCAAAGACCTGCAGGTCGATCATCGCAATCGATGGATGTGGCACCCGGTGCGCAGCAAAGACACTCAGGAAAGCTGGATTTGATCCGGAAGAGCTCGTTCTGAACCGGGACTGCGGGATTGCGAAGAACCACGATCTTTCAGATGAAGATGGGTTGGAGGCTGCCACTGAATACATATTGAAGACGATAGAGCGTCAGAGGGTGTGAGATGTCAGACGAATGCAGTTGCTGTGTCCCCGGGGGCGTGAAGCAAACGCTTGTTGCGATTGGAGATGCCACAATCGGTCTTGCAAAGCTGGATCGGGTATTTGAACAGTTGTACAACTCTGGAAAGAGTCCTGATGATGTGGAGGGGGCGGAAATTGTAAATTTGGCATCGTTTTACAATTATATTCCACTGGATGCGGTTGATGCGTATGCAAAAGCACTGATGGGAGAATATAGGGAATTTTATAGAGGTAAGGTAGATGGAATAACAGAAATTTGTTGAAACCTTAACCTCGAATGGATGGGGGATGGGGGATGCAAAATAACAGTAATTAGAAGTCAATTTAACATTTAAGTCAGTCATCTCTGGTTTTTATGATATTAACATCTCTCAGTATGGGTAAATGGGGTAAAACTAAGATATCTGGAATATGCTCAATAACGTGTGGCAAACAGATAACCCTCAATCTGTGTAATCTGTGTAAATCAGTGGCTGGAAAGGGTTTTTAGCCACAAATTAACGCTGATTCCACTGATTTTATCCACACGTTATTGAGCATGTTCGATATCTGTTTTATGTTAGTGTTTGATGCGCAAAAAATGAGATATTGAGGCATATTTGATGGGGCATATTCCCCAAGCGATTCGAAGTCAAGGTTGAAAGTATCCGGATCAGGCGGACCATGCCGTGTGTCGCAGATCCAACGAAGATCCAGGCTTTTGCAGGGGGTTTGTCACCAATAATCTCTGCAGGCAGCGATCTGTGTCGTGTACTATGCTTTCGGCACTATTCTTTTCGTTTCGCATTCCTGCACGCTTCTTTTTGTATGTTGACAGGTTCTACGCTATCTTCTGGTGCAGACGTATGTTGCCTGAAATCCGTCGCCGTACTCGGCGCTCTCAATCTCAAATCCCGCACGTTCGAGCAGCCCCTCCATTATCCAGTCATAAGTGCTATACTCCTCCCGGATGTGAATCTCTGCTTCTGCCGCAAGTTCACGTCCCGACTGCTCTGCGATTGATCTAATCCATGCGTCGAGTTGAGCCCCCATATCATCGGCAGCGGATGGAAACACAATATCAAGTAGAAAGAACCGCCCTCCTGCCTTTAACATCTTGGCTGCCCTCGTGAGAGCGACCAATTTCCAGAAATCCGGCAGATGGTGCAATGCCGCTATCGAGACCATCGCGTCCGCTGGCTCTGCCCCGTGATTGTATGTCAAAAAGCCGCCGTGGCAGTACAGAACGTTCGAAA
>DAOVGE010000037.1 GCA_030672605.1 Methanosarcinales archaeon | reverse complement strand
CGGTTGTTCCGGCGTGCAGATCGATTGTTCTGTTGTTGAGAAGCGCAATTCCTGAGGGAGTTGCAGTCATGACCGCCATGCGCCCGAACTCATCGCCTGCGTTAATCTCCAGTGAAACATCATCGATTAAGAAGACATACTCAACCTGCACGATATCGAAATCCGTTCCTCTGAATACGGCATCCACATAGCAGGAGAAAACAGTCACGTTATCCACCCCACCGATATTCGCGGTGTACGTACATATCCTGTTGCATCCGGCGCTTGTATCGATCATTGTTTCATTGAGGAGCACTTTGCCGTTCTTCTCAAGCGTGAGCCAGACCTTTTCACCCTCAAAGTCGATTCGCTCTAGTGTAAGCGAGAATCCGCCTCCAATATCCCATGCCTCGCCCACCAGGAGCGTCTTCTTGTCGCGATTCCCGAACTCAACCAGCGGTTCGGAGAGTCTGTCGGCTCTGCCGCCCACTGCCACATACCGCCGCCCAATCCAGCCTTCTGCCATGTAGCCTTCCTGCCCGCAAACGGTCAGCCCCTCGTTCTTGTGGACTTCGTACTCCTGATAGACCGGGTGGGTCGCATAAGAGAGGCAGCCCTCACTGATTGTTCGAGTCTGTGATAACGTGCCGGATGCTATCGATAGCGTCTCAGTCGATGCATCGCTGTCAATGTCGTACCAGAAGAGAGCGGAATTGGAAGCATTCCACACGATTTCGTCAGTCTGGTTTTCGTACAGCCGCTGAACCGCACCGCGAAGATCGTATATGCCGGGCTCTGCCATGACCACAATGGGGGCGAACCGGAGCGTTTCGTTCTCGGCAACAACAAACTTAATATCGCCCATGAGATCGATAGTCCTGCCCGCCCCAAGCCCAATTGAGTCGTAATTCACCATCATGATCCCATTGGCTGAAGCGCTCGCAATCTCCATCTCGCCGAAAAGATCGCCTGCGCCAACAGAGATGCACTCGTCTGATATCTGGAAGATGCCGCCGATTTCCATCAGGTCTGCCTCTGTTCCGGCGTACACTCTGTCGATACGAACCGCGATGATCGGGACATCATCTATTCTTCCAAGGTCTTTTCTGTAGACGTATGTATCCGGCGCTTTCACGATATCAGTGTCAACACGCTTCCCGTTTCTCAGCAGTTCGATTTGCGCCTGGTTTCCATTAACATCGAGTTGCACGAGCTTTAATTCATACGCATCCTTCAATTCGATCGATGCGCCCACGGCGATCGTGTGATTATCGTCTTCGTCGATTAAAACTCTGCTCAGCACATCCTTTGAGAGGATGCTGATATCATCATCCGTTATCACGTTATTGACACTATCCGAATCATATCCTGCAAAGTACCGCTCCGCCATGAAATTTATCGCCTCGTAGCAGCCCCATCTGCCGTAATCGAAGTTGGCAGCAAACACCTCTATTCGGATGTGAGATTCCCGGCATCGATGGTCCGATCGCGCTCCGGGAGCGTGCCGGACGCAATCGCAAGTGTCTCTGTTGCGATGTCGCAGTTGAGATCGTACGGGAATGCCGCGAAGTTGCAGGCATCCCACACGATGCTCTCGATCTGCGCACCGGTCGGTTCCGCAACCTCGCCGCGGATCGTAACTTCACCCGGTGCCGCAATTGCGTGTTCGACATGCACGGTTACTGTAATTGTGCAGGACTCAGTGATGTCACCACAGTACGCTGTTGCGATGTGCATCCCTTCGCTCGCGGTTCCTGCAACATGCACCCTGATCTGCACCTCTTTTGAGGTGCCAGCGCCGATTGTTAGGGGATATGCCCCCAGTGCGCTCAGCGTAATCTCTTCTGGCGCATCAAAACTCGGTTCGTACACAGTTATGCTCGAATTCCCGGTATTTTCCAGTTTGATCTTCACAGTCGTATCCTGCGCACTCGCAGCCCCATACCGTGCATCCAGCGTAACATCGCATGCTGCACCGGTCACCACAAGGTCTGCGTGCGCAGTCTGCATGAGCACAAAAAATATCGCAAGTAAACATATAATTTTTCTCATTGAATTACCTCACTTTCGGAATTGTATACTATCCGGTCTTTGTCGGGAACTGTGCGATGCGATTGCCGGTTCCGCGGCTTCGTGCCTGCAAGCGCAATTTGGGATGATTGTTCGTTTCTGATTCTGATGGATTCTGTGGTTTCCAACCTTTGCGCCCTTGCGCCATCGCGTCTTTGCG
>DAOVGE010000035.1 GCA_030672605.1 Methanosarcinales archaeon | reverse complement strand
GTGCGAAGTATAAACGTAACCTGCGAGCGCTCAGTCTAACAGCGCAAATGCGCGAGATGATGGACAAAATCTGGCTCTTTTCCGGCACCCACCCAATCGCTCACCTCCGTCTGGTCACCACATCCACAATCTCGTGTCGTTCCACATCAACAAGCCCCATGTCCGTTATCTTCAGCCTCGGTATCACTGGCAGCGCAAGAAATGAAAGTGTCATGAACGGAGACGGCAGCACACACCCGATCTCTTGCATCAGGGCATGGAGACATGAGAGTTTCGTATTCACAGATTCGATGCTTGATACCGAGAGCAAGCCCGCAAACGGGAGTGTAATTGAGCCCATGACCTCACCATCGTACGCGACAACGATTCCGCCGCGCAGCCGTCGTATCTCGTTTACGCAGAGCGCCATATCCTCAAAGTTCGTGCCAACAACGATTATGTTGTGCGAGTCATGGGCTATCGTCTGGGCAAACGCGCCACCATTGATCCCAAAACCGGAAACAAAACCTCTTCCAATACTACCCCCCTTCCCATGCCGCTCAATTGTCGCAATCGAGAGAATATCCCTATCGGGGTCTGGATAAAGAATTCCACCCTCCGGACGCAATCTCTCAACCCCCCAATCGGTAAATATCTGATCAGGGATTGCGACAATGACGTTTACTTCCGCATCTGTTTCGCTTTTGATATGCAGACTATCAGGATGGATTCTTTCTGACCGCACCGTGTCAAAGACCTCCGCAGGGTACGTGGGCTTTGGAGATTTCCCTGTTGTGCCCCTCACAAAGACCTCGTCGATTTCGAACCTCTCGAGATCGTTCAGAACCACTATGTCCGCTCTTCTGCCGATTGCGATCGATCCGGTGAGGTGGTCGATTCGGTAATGCCGTGCGGTGTTGATCGTGCACATCGAGATTGCGTCGATAGGGGCAATTCCAAGCTCAATTGCCGTTCGCACGTGTGTGTCCATGTACCCATCGATCAGATCCCCCGGATGCCTGTCGTCTGCGACAAAGAAGAAGTTGTCAAGAGCGACCCCATCCTCTACGAGCCGCGGTATGAACTCGTGCAGGCACTTTGCAGCGGAACCCTCCCGCAGAAGCACTGCCATTCCCATCCGTGCCTTCTCGATCGCTTCTTCGTACGTCAGGGACTCATGATCGCTTGATATGCCTGCGCAGAGATATCCGGCAAGATCGCTCCCGACAAGACCGGGACAGTGCCCATCTGCCCGCTTTCCAAGAAACATGGCTTCTTCGATCATATCGAGCTTTTCAGGATCGGCGGCAAGCACACCCGGAAAGTCCATCACCTCGCCGAGCCCGACCACACCGTCCTGATACAGCAGGTGCGCAACCGTTGGCGCGTCCAGTATCGCCCCGGAGGTCTCAAGATCTGATGATGGGACGCAGGACGGGATCATGACAAAAATACTGGACGGCAGATCCTCAATCTCTCTTAAAACGAGTTCTATTCCCTTTACTCCGAGAACGTTTGCGATCTCGTGCGGATCGATGACCATTCCGGTCGTTCCGTGCTTGATCGCCGCCATCGCAAACCGGGTGAGCGTCAGCATGCTGGACTCAAAATGGACGTGACCATCGATTAATCCCGGAGAGACGAACTTTCCGGTTATGTCGATCGTATTCGTGTCGTCTCCGATTTTGTCCGATATGTCACCGATCCCCACGATGATTCCATCTTTTATCGCGATATCATCGTTGCGGAGTTCCTTCGTGTTGACATTGACGACTGTGCCCCCGGTCAGCGCAAAATCCGCCTTTATCGCGCCCGTTCCGGCAAATATTCGTTCCTGTAAAGTCATGGTCATAAGATATTCTGAGATGTTAAAGTATTTTCGGGCATGATCTGGAAATGGCACATGTGGACGAGCTACGTGGTTGATTCCCCTGGCATTGCGGTTCTGCTCAATCTGGTAAATAATAGTAGAGCTGTAGTAACTACTCCGGTATGTGTTTAGCTGAGGTGAAAAACCACGAGATTTCACGAGATTAACACAAGAAAAGGAGGCTCTCTGATTTCTCGCGTTGTGGTGAACAAACAACCAGCCACATCAGTTATCTACCAAAACTTGCTCTACTCTGGTTTCGAGGAGTTTATCAAGAATTTGGTCTATTTCCAACAGTTTTTATCACGAATTTTACGAGAGTGCCGAGATAAATTCATACTCGCCAGCTGGTGAAAATCCAGCCTGAGGAAAGGCTAGCCACCACCTCAGAACCGAACCCCACACCCAGCCTGGTAACGGGCTGTTGTGAAGCTGGGGGGACGGGATACTAGGCC
>DAOVGE010000030.1 GCA_030672605.1 Methanosarcinales archaeon | reverse complement strand
GCATTCGGCGTTCTGATCGGAGTTGCAGTCCTGGCTCTTAAGACCGGGCTTGGCTGCGGTTTTGCAAGCCTGCGATGGAAGGAGGTCGTATACCTTGCGACCCTCTATCTCGCGGTCTCAATTGTCATGGGCTACCTTGTCGGGATTATCCCGCTCGATCTGACGCAGAACATCCTTGCAGCCGGCGTTACGATGCACCTCGTAATCGCAGCCGGGCTGCTCTACTTCGGAATCCACACAAAGAGGAAATGGATATCCTGCGGGTGCGACATCTCGAGAAAGACGTTTCTCTGGCTTTCTCTTCCGTGTCCTGTCTGCATGGTCGCGCTTTTTCTTGCGTGTACTGTTCTTGCAGGTGCAATTGACAAAAGCAATATCGTGATCGGCGCAATAGTGGGCGTGGTCTTCTTTACAGGCATCTGCATATCCGCATTCTCGATTGCGTTTCTTGCAGGAAGGCTTGGCTGCAGGGACCCGTCAGCGCTTGGAACCGCGATGATACTCTTCGGGCTCTTCTACCTGCTCTCACCGCTCGTAATCCCCGCGTATATGCAGGCTCAGACGGTTCCGGTGCCCGCGGTCCCGATAGATATGGGTGAGACGCTCCTCTCGTCTGCGCTGATGGCTGCACTTGGCATAATCGGCTTTGCAGGGCACAGGTACAGACGGTCGAATGATTGAGTGATTATAAGGGATTAAAATACTAAAAGGAGAATAAAATGGACATATCTTCAGGAATATTTGGAACAATGTTTATGATCTCGAATACGCTGCTCTATCCGGTGGTCCTCATCCTGCTCGGACTGATCGCGTGGTCGTTTGTCTCGACAGGGCAGTTCATATCCGAGTACACATCAAGAAACAGGGACGCGAAAAAGCTCAAGGCAGGCTGCAGGGATGCGAGGGTGAAGATTGAGAACGGCGATTTAAACGGGGCGGCAGCAGTGCTCACGGATAGTGGATCAAACGATCTCTTAAAGAAGTTCATAAAAGAGATATCAGAGATTCTCGGTGCAGAAAATTTTCCGGTTGAGGCAGAGAAGCTACTTCAGGACTATGAATTGAAAATTGCTGATGAACTGACGCATGTGAGACTGGTGGCACGGGTTGGTCCGATGCTCGGGCTTATGGGGACGCTGATCCCGATGGGTCCTGCGCTGATGGGGTTATCATCAGGAAACATCCAGCAGCTTGCAGCAAATCTGGTGATCGCATTCTCAACAACGGTTCTCGGTCTTCTGGCTGGCGGGGTGGCTTACAGTATCCTCTTAATCAAGAAGAAGTGGTACACGCAGGACTTAAGCGACATGGAGTATGTTGTGGAGGTCTTGAAGTGAGATCAACCCGGAAGCGGATCGTTATGGACGACGAGGAGGATCCGTTGGGTGGCGTTGCAAACCTCTTCGATGCTGCGATGGTCTTTGCGGTCGCGCTCCTTGTTGCGCTTGTCGTCTCTTATAACGTGCCGGAACTGCTTGACGCTGATGCGAGCGTGACGATTGTCAAGAATCCGGGAGACCCGAATATGCAGGTTATAATCAAGGATAAGGAGGCGATAAAGGTGATGAACATGACCGATCAGCTTGCAGGCGGTCAGGGGTCAAAGATCGGGACTGCGTACCGGCTTGAGACCGGAGAAGTGATATATATGCCTGAGAACGGGACTGCCGGAGAATGAGATCAGGGCATCTCCCTCGCGTCTTTGCGACTTTCTCGTTAAACTGGCGAATGAGAACGCAAGGACGCGATGACGCAAGGACGCGAAGATTGGAAACTCGCTCCCTTCGGCGTCTTTTGAAAGTCTGAAAAATATCCTCCTCCGCGTCCCGCAGCAGCACTCTGCGGTTAAATTCCCGTTTGACACATGTTGTGTTCCGAGTCAAGCAGTGCCGGTATAGCGAGGTCGTGTGATACTGTTTTAGGTACCTGAGTAGTTACGTTTTGACACAAAAAACCCTGGTTCTGACGTTTTCTGTGGTCGATAGCAGTAGACCTCACGTGTGTAGAAATCGCGGGCGTCGCTCCTTCGTCTTTGCGACTTTGCGACTTTGCGTTAAATCAGAGAAACGCAAAGACGCGAGGGCGCAAAGACGCGAAGAATGAAAAATCACTTCTTCCGGCATCTTTTGAAAACCACAGAATCCGTTAGAATCAAAAAAACCTACATCTCCGGTTTCTCGCTCTCCGTATCCCCGCATGACCCGCAACCACACGCCGCGGACCCACAAGCACCACCCACATCGGTTCCGGAACGGTGTGCCGCATACTTTCGTACAAACACGATCACCATCAGAAGCGCGAAAAGAATCGATG
This sequence comes from Methanosarcinales archaeon, assembly GCA_030672605.1. Taxonomy (GTDB): domain Archaea; phylum Halobacteriota; class Methanosarcinia; order Methanosarcinales; family Methanogasteraceae; genus Methanogaster_C. The sequence goes on along the minus strand of DAOVGE010000030.1, from coordinate 70 downwards.
CTGCAATGTACACCCGTTCCGGCAGTATTGATATGGATCCGTCCAATCCCAGGACAGGTGCGCCAGTAAT
>DAOVGE010000023.1 GCA_030672605.1 Methanosarcinales archaeon | reverse complement strand
GTTGATGGATGCAGAACGCTCTGGGAGCTTGACAGAGTCCCCGATGAATTCTTATTCAAAATATCGAAACACAACGCTGACGCGGGGACGCTAAGGAGTCGTAACGAAATAACATGGTCCTCCTGATCGCCGGAAGTCGTTTGTTCTGTGGTGGCGCAAGCGTTGCAAATACCCTATTTAGATTCGTGACGTGCGTATATCCGTGAAATCCGTGATTTAATCATTTTTTACAGAAGTTTGTACAAATAAATCACGAATAATACGAATTTCACAAATTACACGAATGTTATCCAGTACTGTGGTTGTGTTGGGGGCTATCCAATCCTACCCTATTCTGCGACAGTCCTCAAGTACCATATCGTTATGATTCTTGTCTGATTCTGATGGATTCTGTGGTTTCCAACCTTTGCGCCCTTGCGCCCTCGCGTCTTTGCGTTCCTCTGATTCAACGCAAAGTCGCAGAGACGAAGGAGTGGCGCCCACGATTACTACAATATGATGGGCTACTGCTATCGACCATAGAAAACGTTAGAACCAGATTCTTGTAATGGCAATGGTTCGCAGTCACTCCTCGGAATAGCTGCCTCCATCTGGCAGCCACTTCCGAACCTGGGTCGGGGGTTATGCGGTCGATAGGTCTTAGGCACATCTTTATCCGCTCAACCGATCATACTCATTCATGAAGATCGCGGGAATCGACGAGGCTGGCAAGGGTCCGGTGATCGGTCCGATGTGTGTCGCAGGCGTGGCAATCGACGAGGAGCGGCTGCATCTGATCGAAGCATGCGGCGTAAAAGACTCCAAGAAGCTGACTCCGAGGAGGCGCACGCTTCTGGATGAGAAGATCAGAGAGATCGCCGACGGCGTCTTCGTTTTCGAGGTGAGTGCACAGCAGATCGATGAACTGCGCACAATCAAGACCATGAACGAGATCGTGGTCATCTGCAATGCCAGAGTGCTCGAACATCTGCGACCAGAGCACGCGTTTCTGGATGCTGCGGACGTCAACGAGGCGCGCTTCGGAAAAAACGTGCAGAAAGAATGCAAACTCGCAGTCAGAGTCACTTCGCGGCACAGAGCCGATGATACATACCCGATCGTTGCCGCAGCATCCATCGTCGCAAAGGTTGCCAGAGATCGTGCGATCGACGCACTGCAGAGCGAGATCGGTAATATCGGTAGTGGCTATCCGTCTGATCCGGTGACAATCCGGTTCCTGAAGGGATGGTACCGTGAGAACGGGAGTCTTCCGGACTGTGTGCGGCATTCATGGAAGACAGCGAGAATCGTGATCGCATCCGCAGCGCAGAGGACGCTGTGACCGTGAAATGATCCGGCGCCACGTAACCCGGCATCCCCTCGGAAACGATGTAATTATATACCATCTACCACAACGATATACGCATCAAATGATCGACTCGAACAACCTCGATTACAGAAAGCTCGGGCTGAAATCCGGACTGGAGATTCACCAGCAACTCAACTCCGCACACAAACTCTTCTGCAGATGCCCAACCCTCCTGCGGGACACAAGCGAATCAAACTACGAATTCTACAGATACCTCCGCCCCACGCAGAGCGAAATGGGCGAAACCGACAGGGCAGCGCTTGAAGAGGTGCAGCACATCCGCAAATTCATTTACAAGGCGTATCCGAGCACCTGTCTCGTCGAAAATGATGAAGAACCTCCCCGCAAGCTGAACGAGGAGGCGATCGATATCACACTCATGATCGCCAGATTGCTGAAGATGTGTCCTGTTGACGAGCTCCATGTCATGCGCAAGCTCGTAATCGACGGCTCGAACACAACCGGGTTCCAGCGCACGTCGCTTGCGGCAACGGACGGGTATCTCGAGACCAGCGAGGGCAGGGTTGGCGTAGACGTGCTATGCCTCGAGGAGGAGGCATGCCAACGAGTCGAGGAGCAGCAGGATGCCGTCGTCTTCTCGCTCGACCGCCTCGGAATTCCCCTGGTTGAGATCGGGACTGCTCCTGACATCGTCTCACCGGCGCACGCAAGAGAGACGGCTGAACAGATCGGAATGATCCTCCGATCAACAGGCGCTGTGAAGCGTGGGATCGGCACGATCCGTCAGGACGTCAACATCTCGATTGCAGAGGGCGCGAGAGTGGAGGTCAAGGGCGTTCAGGAACTGGATTTAATCGAGACGATCGTTGAGATGGAGGCGCTGCGCCAGGTGCGGCTGCTTGAGATCAAGGATGAACTCGTAAAG
>DAOVGE010000174.1 GCA_030672605.1 Methanosarcinales archaeon | reverse complement strand
GATTCTTCGCAATCCATAATCGCGGTTGCAAGCTTGCGATACACGCCTGCAATCTCGGAATCCGGAGCTTTTTCGATCACAGAGAAACCATCTCGCTCGCAGTCCTGCACAACATTATCCTTCGGGATGAATGCCACGAGTTTGCTCCCGATCTCCGATGCAAATTCGGTCAAAATCTCCTCTTCTCTCGGAACATTCCTTGAATTGCAAATCACTCCGCTCAAAGGCATATTCAGTTTCTCAAGACCTTTGCAGATGTTGTTTGCAGCATAAATTGGCATGTATTCACCGGACGAGAGAATGTACGCCTCACTGACGAGTCCTTTCTGAATCGGTGCCGAAAAGCCGCCACACACAATATCCCCGGGCACGTCATAAATCACAAGATCGCTCTCTGTAATCGCGGTTGTGATCTTCTGGAGCGCTGTTACTGCAACGATGATTCCCCTGCCTGCGCAGCCAACTCCAGGCTCGGGACCGCCGACCTCGACACATTTTACGCCCTTGTAACCTTCATAAACAACATTATCTTCACAGAGCTCGACTTTCTGCCGGATCAAATCCATTACCGTCGGAATTCTCTCCCCTTTGAGCAGTGTGATCGAGGAATCACTCTTTGGGTCACATCCGATGATACTTACCGAGTATCCGTCATCGGCACACGCCGCTGCGACATTCGAGGCGGTGCTGGACTTGCCGATCCCGCCTTTCCCATAGATCGCTATTCTTCTTGCGCGAAACATGCATTCTCAAGTGCCATTGTGTACTCTTGATACGCTGCAATCAGCTCAGTTGTTTTGTCCACGAAAGCATGGATATTTTCGTAAAAAGATGAGACATATTCATCAACATCCTTGTAATCTCCTTCGTGTATGTTAGATATCGATTTGGAGATATCAGAAAACTCTTTTTCATAAACATCCACAGCACCTCTCAGTTCGGTTAGGTCTACATCCATACTTGGTAATGGTGCTGCCATACTATTTAATCGTAATCAATTGGGACCTGCAGGTTCTCTGATTCTGATGGATTCTGTGGTTTTCAATCTTTGCGCCCTATCGTCTTTCTCGTTTTTGTATGTGTTTAGCTGAGGCGAAAAAACCACGAGATTTCACGGGATTGACACAAGAAGATGGTAGTGCACACAAGATATTGGTAATATGTTTGCATTTCATATCCTGCCCCCGCATACTTTCTCGTGGAAATCTGTACACTCTTGTGGTTGGCTAAACACGTAAGCGTTTTTATTCTTCAATTTAATGAGAAAGACGCGAAGGGGGGGGGGTCATTTCTATCAGCACGTCTTTCGCGTGTGTCAACACATCAATGACACATTTACAAAAAAGCTCAGTTTGTGGCGGTTGCTGAGTATAACGCAAAGTCTCCAGATGCGCAAAGCTGAGAGCGATACGCCCGCGTTTTTTCATATACGCGAGGGAGCTACCGTTAGCGACCACAGAAAGCAGCAGAACATAGAATTATCGCCACAATCCAGCATGTCCGCGTGAACCGGCACGCATCCATAGATTTTTAATACGATGCGCTAATGTATGGGAGTATGACCGCAGATGGCAAGACCACAAGAAGAGGCACAGCAGCATCTGTAATTATAATTGTACTTATTGCAGCATGCTTTACACTCGGCTGCCTCGGGGGCGACAAACCATCTGAAGAAGCCCCCAAAACTTCGTCTGGTACATGGGTGCCACCGGAAAGGGCGTACGTCAAATCGATCGACACATCGCGACTGCTGCTCGGGGCGCCATCCGATGCAGCCATAACAATCTTCAACAACGGAAATGAGACCGTTATGAAAGAGAGGATCGTTATGACCGCAGTCGCCGTCAAGATGGACGACTGGAAGGTCAACATGGCTTTGAAGACGAAGTCTGAGGAAGAGAAGACCGAAACGTACGAACTCGAATTCGATGAGCAAATCAAGAGTGAAGAATCCTGCACACTCGCTGCGGAGTTCAATTTGCCAGCAAAAATCGAAACTGATATCGGGAAGGTCTCAATCTCCGGGATATATCATGCGACAATTAAGGTATACGCGGACGATACATTGATAGGCACGAAGGAAATGGATTTACACTTAAAAGAATGAAGTGATGACATGGGCAAGAAGACAAAAGGACAGAAGAAGCTCCTCGCAAAGGCGCAGAATCAGAATCAGCGTGTTCCGGTCTGGGCGATCATGAAGACGAACAGAAAAGTCTCGACACATCCGAAGAGGCGCCACTGGCGGCGGAACACCATTAAGGATTAAGGATTGGTCATTATGATGGAAAAGGAACAGATATACACGATACCGCTGCGTTCTGTGAAGATGGTACCCAGATGGAAGCGGAGTAATCGAGCGATGCGAGAGGTTCGCACATACCTCATGAAGCACATGAAGACGAACGAGGAGAGTGTCAGGCTGGATCAGACGATTAATGAAGCGATCTGGAGGCGCGGTGGAGAGAAGCCGCCGAGGCGCATCCGGGTGCGTGCCGTGCGATTCGAGGATGGCGTTGTAGAGGCGGAGCTAGAGGCGTAGAAGGAGAAGGGGTGACGACACACTGGATCGAAGACTGACACTCAATGGCAGCACTGTGCTCGGCGTCTTTGCTGCGGTGACCGAGAATGTGGCGCTCATCGCACCCGATGTCTCCAAAGTTACTGCAGGGCATCTTGAGGATGCGTTGCATCTCGAAACTGTACGGACCTTGATTGCAGGCAGCACTGTTGTGGGCTCGCTCGCATGCGGAAACCGCAGTGGGTTCGTGGTCTCAAGGTATGCTCACAGAGAGGAGCTAAAACGACTGCGCGAGTTTGGCTCTGCGCAGACGATTCCGGATGTCCTGACCGCTACGGGAAACATCATCCTGGCAAACGACACCGCCGCAATCGTGCACCCGCTCCTCTCTGATCAGGCGATAGATGTGATTGCGGAGACGCTCTCTGTGGATGTACGCAGGGCAACCATCGCCGGGTTGGGTACAGTTGGCATGGCAGGGGTCGCAACCAACAAAGGTGTTCTGGTGCATCCGAAGGTAAGCGATAATGAGATAGCGATTCTCGAGGATACATTTGGTCTTCCTGTCGATATCGGGACTGTCAACTTCGGATCGCCGCTGATCGGCGCGGGATTGCTTGCAAACTCTGCCGGATACATCGCGGGAACTGACACCACCGGACCCGAACTCGGCAGAATCGAGGACGCACTTGATTATATATAATTGATCAAACCGCTGTTCAGAATACAATGGATATTGAAACCATTGCGTCAGAGCTCAAAAACTTCGAGGGTGTCACTCGAAAGAGACAGATCGCCGGGATCGCAGACATCTTGAAGACGGTTCGATCTGAGTATGCGGACTGCATCGCGGACATAGGGGACGATGCGGCGATAATTGACATCGGCGGGGATGATGTGATCCTCTTTGCGGCGGATGGGATCTGGAGCAAGATGCTCGCTGATCCGTGGTGGGCAGGATACGGCGCAGTCCTCGTGAATGTGAACGATATCTCTGCGATGGGTGGGCGCCCGATCGGCATGGTCAATGTGCTTGCAACCGATGATGAGAACACGCTTGCCGAACTGGTTCGTGGGATCAGGGATGGTGTTGCAAAGTTCGGCGTCCCGATGGTTGGCGGACACCTGCATCCGGATACGCCGTACACATCGAGCTCGGTTGCCATAATCGGAATCGCAAAGAAGGATTCCGTGATCAGAAGCGACAGCGCACAGTCCGGGGACGCAATTGTTCTTGCTTACGATCTCAACGGAAAGGTCGGGAAGAATTCCATCTATTCGTGGGACACAACAACGATGAAGACGCCTGCGAGCGTCCGCGAGAAGTACATGGTCATGCAAAAACTCGGAGAAAAACACCTTGTAACCGCTGGGAAGGATCTCAGCAACCCCGGTACGATCGGGACGATCGGGATGCTTCTCGAAACCAGTAAAAAAGGCGCAAGCATCGATTTGACTGCGATACCACGTCCGGACGGGGTTGATTTTGTACACTGGCTCAAGATATACCCGGCAACCGGCTATGTGGTGACCACACAGAATCCGGAGGAATGTAAAAGGGAGTTTGAGAATGTCGGGCTTGCTTCAGAGGTTGTTGGAACAATTGATGATGGATCTCGGCTTGATATTTACGAAGGGGATTCTATAGCTACGGTTTTCGATTTTAAACGGGATACAATCACGGGAATTTGATGGGTTTCTGTTCTTTGCGCCATCGCGTCTTTGCGTTATTGTTTTCTAATTTAACGCAAAGGCGCAGAGACGCGAAGAGTATTGTCAATCGCGGTCTTCACGTCTTTTGTGTTGTTGCACATCCAACTGACCATTACGGAAATCACTGGATTTCCAGACCGTGCCCGTTCGAGGTAGCACAAGTGGAGTTCTTGTGTTTGTCATGACTCATAAGAAAATGTCGCCCATCACGGGTTTGTGCCTCACTACATTCACCAAAATGCTCCACGCTTTGCAAAACCCCAAATAATCCAAAAAATGATGTCGCCAGCCAAAACGCATCACCACCATCGCCTATTTCCCACGCCCAAAAACCCTTTAACCTTTAGAAAACTCACGCACCTTTCGACCCATCATACATAGATTTCCACGTCATAACCAGCGCCCCGAGTCCTGCGAGTATCACGATCAGGCTGATCAAAAATCCTACCAGCGGAATCCTGGTTGCAAAAGCGATGACAATCAATCCGACAACCAGATGCCAGTATGGCGACGAAATCTCCTGTTTTGCATACGTCAGGATGCGTCTGCCAATCGCCAGTCCGACAAATATCTTGGATATGTACAATATCACAATATATGCAAACAAAACAATAAGTCCAAGCGGGATACCGATCACGGTTATCATCAGAATCAGCGCTATCAATGGAATTGCTATCAACAACAGAACTCCTGATCCAAGACTCTTCAGGACTTGGGTAGTGATGGTATCAGATACCTTGATGGTTGTGTTCCCTGTGAATCTGACCATCAAGAGACCTATGAGCAGAATACTCAGGAATGATAGGATAGATGATGTTATCTTCGAGTAGATGTCTTCGACTTTCTTTGCAGATCTCTTGTAAACCACATCCCCGATCACAGTGCCTGCAGGTATCTCGATCTCCTTATCGCTCGTGTATTCGAGGTCTCCCTGGATCCTTGCAGACTGGAGAATCTGGATTTTATCGGCATAGATGGTGGCATTTCCATCGACTGCCCCGCCTATGACAACGCTTCCACCACCGCATGAAAGGTCTGAACCGACATGTCCTGCGATTTCAATCGAACCTCCTGCTACATCAAGGTCACCGCCCACGTCACTGTTACTGCTTGCTGTGACTGTGCCACCCGCAATCATTGCATTATCAGCAACTGAGCCGCGCAGGCGAATATCACCGCCTGCCGCTCTGAGATCGTCACCTATCTCACCATCTATGATCAACGATCCGCCTGTGATCCATGCATCATCATCGACCCTGCCAGCAACTTCGATATTTCCGCCAGCAGCTATCAGATCCCCGGAAACATCGCCATTGATCATGATTGTGCCGCCAGCAACGATCAGGTCATCCTCCAGAACCTCTCCCCCTCCAAGATTATACTGATGATCCGCAGCAACCATCTCTGTAGCGGTCGCTGGCGCGCAGATCAGGATGGCTGATAGGAACAGTAGCGTCAATAAGTTATCTAAAGGTCTCAATATTACCACCACAACGATTGTGAATTGTCATACTATTTAATCCTATCACAACAAGACAAAAGAGACTAAGCGCAGCCACTATTGATACTTTGATTTCATAAGTTAGTTTCATAATGTTATTTCACCTTTCTTTACTTGTTAATTATTTCTCTTTTTACTATGTTGGCGCCCCATTTTAAGGCTATTAAGAGATTGTCCAACCGTTCTTTAAATAACTTGTAGTTCAGTCATCGAACATTAGTACAATCATCAAATGAACGCCCCGCAGGAGAAAAGATCATGGAAGAAGATATTTTTACTAAATATATGAATTATAACATGATATATTAACCATGTTACCAAAAAAAAGTTGGGGGCTTTTTAGTGTTTGAGCCCCCTTGGTCCTTGTTCAGTCCTCGTCTCCATTCTCTACTTCGAGTCCGGCGAGAGCGTCCCGGAGTTTCGGGTCTCTGGTATCTCGCGTTGCAGTGACCAACACTTATAAAGAGATTGCTCATTTATCCAAATCGTTACACTTTAGTTCCAGGTGTTTACCGGGAATTTTATCAGTTTATGTCAGTTTTTATCACGAATTACACGAATGG
>DAOVGE010000040.1 GCA_030672605.1 Methanosarcinales archaeon | reverse complement strand
ACAACCAAAACCAGCATAAATTTTTTCAAGACCGTGCAAAACAAACTCCACTGGGCAATCACCGGCAAGACCGCCGCTGAAATCATTTATGACCGGGCAAATGCCACCAAATCAAATATGGGGCTTACCAGTTGGCGTGGCGAGAAAGTGCGTAAGCAGGATGCAGTCATCGCCAAAAATTATCTTGATGAAGAGGAGCTACGTGGGCTTAACAATCTTGTTGAGCAATATCTCGTCTTTGCCGAAGGACAGGCGATGCGCCGCATCCCCATGTACATGAAGGACTGGATCGGGAAACTGGATGGCTTTTTGCAGTTGAACGACCGGAATATTCTGGAGCACGCGGGAAGAATGTCGCATGAGATGGCTAAGGGGCTGGCGGAAACAGAATATGAAAAATTCAACCGAGCGCGTATACGATATGGCGACTCAAAAGAGAGCGATTTTGATGAGACGATCAAACAAATAAAGATCATGAATACCAAAGCGGAGAATCGATACAATGACTAACGCAGCCACAATCGGTGTTGTTGGCTACCACAACACCGGAAAGACGACTCTCGTCTGTAAACTGATTGAACGATTGGGAGAACGCGGATATTCCGTGTCCACGATAAAGAACATTCCAAAAGATGGATTCTACATGGATATTGAAGGAAAAGACACATGGAAACACGGTGAATCAGGCGCCAGGGTGGTTGTCGCGAGCACTTCGGATGAGACGGCATTCATCATGAAGACGGGCATGCCGCTTGAGGATATCCTGAGAATCACGGACAGCATGACATCCCCTGATGTGATACTTGTTGAGGGGCACAAGACCGAACGGATCCCGAAGATTGTTCTCGGCGAGATGCCGATTGAGGGCGAGGACAATGTTCGCAGGTACGATCCCGCAACCGACGACTTTGATAACCTTCTCAGTTACATAATAGAGACAATCGAGGTCAAGAAGGTGTACAACAAACTTCCGGGGATGAATTGCGGAAAATGCGGATACGATGACTGCATGGAGATGGCAGAGGCGATATTTCGAGGGGAAAAGGCAATATCTGATTGTCTGATGCAGGGAGGATTTGTGAGAGCGACCGTTGACGGAAAAGAGATACCGATGGGACCATTTGTTCAGGATATCGTCTCAAAGACGATTTTCGGGATGGTAGCATCACTGAAAAGTGTTGATTACACAACGATAGACGCAGACATAACGATCGAGATAAAACATGACCAAAAGTAGATTGAAAATCGGGGTCTTCGGGTGCGGTGCGATCGGGAGCGCGATATGCCGCGCAATCGACGAGGGGGTAATTGATGCGGATCTTGTCGCAATATGCGATCGGGATCCTGCAATAGAACACCTCGCAGACTCGCTTGCCACCCACCCCGAGGCGATGAACATCCGCAGGATGGCGAAATCCGTGGACATCGTTGTTGAGGCTGCATCACAGAGCGCGGTGCGCAGGATCGCACCAGCGGTACTCTCTGCAGGATGTGATCTCATGGTCATGAGCGTCGGCGCGTTCTCGGATGCGGAACTCCTCGACCAGCTGAAGGATCTGGCAATGCGCAATCGCTGCAGAATCTACATTCCGTCGGGTGCGGTTGCCGGAATCGACGGCATCAAATCCGCGAAGGTCGGCGGGATTGAGTCTGTGGTGCTGACGACGAGAAAGCCACCGTCCGGGTTTTCCGGTGCGCCTTATGTCGAGGAGCGCGGGATTGATCTTTCATCGCTCACCGAGGAGACACTGCTCTTTGAAGGGTCTGCTGCGGATGCGGTGCAGGCATTCCCTGCGAATGTGAACGTAGCAGGCACGCTCAGTCTTGCAGGCATCGGATACGAGGATACGGTGGTGCGGATTATTGCGGATCCAAAGCTCACGCGGAATGTTCACGAGATTGAGGTTAAGGGGGAGTTTGGCGTGCTGACGGTTAAAAATGAGAATCTACCGTCGCATAGGAATCCAAAGACGAGTTACATCGCGGTGTTGTCTGCGATAGCAACACTGAAGAAGCTCACAGAGCCGGTGTGGGTTGGGACGTGATCTCCGGATGATCGGAGCATCACTCAGTATTGTACCAAAGGGTTAAATAAACATTAAACCACGAGGTATTATACGAGATGGTTCAATGGAGAATCCGTTCATCTTTGGAAGGGCTGTAGCAGGCAAACATTTCGTGGACCGGGAGGAGGAACTGCGCGAGCTGACCGCAAGCCTGATCTCGGGGCAGCACATTGTCCTGTTCTCTCCAAGAAAGATGGGAAAGACGTCACTTATCAAGCGGGTGTTCGAGGATCTCGAAGATGTGGATGCGCTCTGTATTTATATCGATTTGTGGCAGATAACCTCCACGCATGCCCTTGCAAAGGAGATCGTGAATAGCGTGGTGAACAAGACTTATACGTCAGCTGAGAAGCTGGGGCGTGAGTTAAAAGACCTCTTCAGATCGTTGAGACCAAGAGTCTACCTCGAGATGGACGGTCAGATCGGCGTGGAGTTTGGCAGGGAGCGGGTGGAAGAGGCGTTACGGGATGCACTCGATCTGCCTGAGAGGGTTGCAAAGAATAAAGGAACCCGACTGATCATCGCACTCGACGAATTTCAGGAGATTACGCATCTGAATGGATTACCGCTGGAGAAGATCTTCCGTTCCACGCTGCAGCACCATGAGAACGTGAGCTACATCTTTGCCGGGAGCGAACGGAGCCTGATCGACATGATCTTTGAGGAGCGAGAGCGACCATTCTACAGATTTGCAAAGCAGATGGAACTGCGACCCATCTCAGGTAGTGTGCTTGAGCGTTTCATCATGGATAAGTTCGCTTTAAGCGGAAAAAAGATCGATAGAGATGCTGCGGCATGGATTGCGGAATTCAGCAGGGGTGTGCCATACTATGTGCAACACATCTGCCACGAGGTGTGGTATATGACAGGAGAAGTTGCGGATATTGGACTTGTGGAGCAATGCCTGAATGACCGGATCCTGCCGGTCCTGTCCAGTGGATTTCAGACGATCTGGAACAGGATACGTAGCCAAGGGCAGAGAAGGCTTCTTATAGGCGTCGCAAACGAGGACCATCCCAAAATCTATTCACAGGGATTCATCGGGAGATATGAACTGAAATCGCCGGCACATGTTGAAAAGGCTGTTAAGTCCCTGAACAGGGCAGGACTGATGGATGGGAACGAGATAGAGGATATATTCTTTGCGGAGTGGGTGCGGGCGAATTTTTCATTTTGAGGTAGGTGGTGGGTGCAGGTGTGCGGCAGTTACGGATCACCATGAAATGTTCATGAAATTGTACTTATTCAACAGGGCGTGATCGCTTTGTACAACCACACGATCACACAGATCTTCACGAGATTTTTGTGTTAATCTTGTGTGATCTCATGATACTTACCACAACCTGATTGAGCATTCACGAGATTGAGGTTAAGGGGGAGTTTGGCGTGCTGACGGTTACAAATGAGAATCTGCCGTCGCATAGGGATCCAAAGACGAGTTACATCGCGGTGTTGTCTGCGATAGCAACGCTCGCGAAGCTTACAGAGCCTGTGTGGGTTGGGACGTGAGGGTCAGTCAAAATCCTGCAGCGTAACGTCTGTCGATTGCTGCCAGTAATACTCAAAGAGCATATTTCCCCACTCGATTGCAGCGGCATCTTCGCTGACGAGGTCGGTGTTGTAATCATACGTACCATCCAGCCTGAAGAAGCCGAGTGACAAGATGTTCTCTGTCACCGTGAACGCAACTTTCACGTCCTCATCTATCACCCTCAGACTGAAATTGGGCATACCTTCGACATGCTGGAGTACTTCACTGTATCTTCTGCATGCTAGTTCCAGCACAGGACGGGTTAACACGAGACGCACCGCCGCCTCATGTTCGGCGAATGCACTGAACATGCCTGGAAAATCCGGATGCAGGAATGGTGAAACCCCATTTATAATCTTACACCCCTCAAGCATTTTCATAAAATGGTCTGGTATTGCGAAAATATCTGCTGGCTCATGCTCCATAATATGAGATCTACTAATAGAACTGACATTTTTAAAAAATAAATCGGGAATCGTGTACGTTTCATGATTCTTCCAGAATCGCTCCTGTGTTTTGAACATGTACAACGTTTCGATGAAATCGACCAGCTTGGACGCGATGAGTTTTCCGGATGGAGTCATCTCATAGTAGCCTCCGTCTTTGTGGATCAGGTCCCTTGACTTCAACTCTGCTAGCACTGGCAGGATGGTGGATGTTCGATAACCAAACTCGCTTCTCATCTGGTCAACGGTCATTTTCTCTTTATTCAGGCTGATCAGTAGTTTAATGCGCACGCCCGATGTCGCAAAAAATTTTAATTCCCCCTTTACCGCCTCATACGATTCGATCTCCGGAATCATACAATAAAAATACATTCAGTTCCTATTAAGTGTTTCGTTGTGAGAAAAATTTCTCACATTGCAAAACAATATCTGGCGAATATATTGAGACATGGGTATATGCTGAAATATATCCAGATCCATACACTCGTGATGATCCATTCTCCATCCAACAGCAAATCCCATGATGTCCCATTGTGATTACTCTCGCCACAGAAGTGCAGTATGTATAGATATCCATACGTCATGCTGAGGATCAATATTACATAGTATTTACTGAATAGATCCAGAAAAAGCACCAGCAATACCACGAGCAGAGACTGAAGGATCAATAACAACTGCCTGGTTCTCGCTACCCCGATAACGACCGGGATCGTATTTATGCCATTCAGTGTATCGCCCACCACATCCCTAATATCGAATAGAATTGTATTTATAATTATTTTAATAAAGAAGAAAGGAAAAATAAACCACAGTTTGGTGAGATCCCCATGCAGATATAGTGCAGGTAGAAATGTTATGCAAATTGCCCAACTGAAAGCGACGATGAGACTCTTTACAAGAAATATATCCTTTAATCGGGGGATTCCAATCACCGAAAAAACGTCCGCGCTGTATAGGATCCCCGACATGAAAGGAACAAGGAGGATGAGTGCAGCGAATGGGTTTTCAACCCACCCAAGAAACAATGCCACAATATACGAAACAACAGCAAGAGTTAGCAGAACCCGTTCATTCCCCTGCACAAAGGCAGACCGTGTCGGCATATTCACCGCATCCTCTTCCTGATCTGTCAATCTGTTGAGACTGTACACACTATATACCACAAGGAACATAGCGCAGAGCAGGATCGGTTTCAATGCTAGCCCCAGCATAAGAAATGATATATACAATAGCAGAGTGCCGTTGATGGATAAAAATAACGAACTGTCCATGAACAACGATACGATATTCTCGATTCTAAACCCCAGACCGTACGGTATATCTTCTTTTATGTACCTACTGATGTTCCCACATCCCTAACGCGTATTCAGACGCTTTCCCAGGGCGCCTATGACTAGCTGTTTGGCGCCAGGGGTACTTATACCTTACTGATGGGTCGTGCTACTGGAAGCCAGAAGCACAATCACCCGCTCATCGTGTGATCACAACGACGGCACCATCCACCTCAATCACGTCCACTGCCCGCCCGCCAAGAACGACCTCACGCTCGATTGCAACCGAATCCGCAGGAACCTCGAACGTCTCCGAACCGACCACAATTCGCATCGTTCCACTCTGCACCTCTTGCGCGACAACACTCGGATCGATTTCGGATAGTGCTTTAACGATCTTCCCGGCGTCCTTTCTGAAGATCGGACCGAGCACCTTCATGTCTGGCTTGACACCGACTGCACGGTGCTCGAAATCAGGTGTGCCAGCGATGACCTGCACTGGCGTGTTCGCTGCGCCTGCAATATCGGAGCAGTCGAAGATTGCATCTGCATATATCTTGATATCATCCAGCGGAGCGTTTAATGCCATTCCGTGCTCTGATTTGTATCTCCGAATTGCCCATGCAATATCTCTGATCCGCTCGCCCGCATGCTCGATACCTGAATCGATCATGGATTCGTCTGCGGTGGGCCACAAAGCCGCGTGCACACTGCCTGTTTTATTGAGCTGCGAGTACACCTCCTCTGAGAAGAACGGTGTTATCGGCGCGAGGAGTCGCGCGAGCGAGTCGATTATTAGCCCAAGCGTCTGCCGCGCCGCCTGCTGATTGGGCGACGGCTCGCCATACAGCCGGTGCTTGACGAGTTCGATGTAATGATCAGCGAGAATGTCCCATGCAAATGACCGGATCATCTTCAATGTGATGTCAAACTGGTAATTCTCCATCGCATCGGTCGCATCCACGATCAGCGAGTTAAGTTTACTGATAATCCATTGATCAATTGTCGTGAGCGAATCCTTATCGATATCTCCGATATCTCCGACGCCTTCGGTGTGTGGCAGCGAAAACCTGATGATGCTCCACATCTTCTGCTGAAACCGAGACGCAGCAACGACATCTTTCCATCTGAACATAATGTCGGATCCTGTGGATCCTCCGATTGCCGCCCACTGCCTGAATGCGTCAGCGCCGTACTGATCAGTCACCTCTTCCGGTGCGATGATGTTGTCCAGCGACTTGCTCATCTTGTGCCCGTCTTCTCCGAAGACCATGCCATTGATCAGAATCGCATCCCATGGTCTCTTCCCGGTGAGTGCATGCGTTCTGAGAATCGTGTAGAACGCCCACGTGCGGATGATGTCGTGCCCCTGGGGTCTGAGTTGCGCCGGAACCTTGAGCTCATGCCCAAAGACCCAGCCCGAGACCGCCATTGCTGAGAGCGACGAATCCATCCATGTGTCGAGAACGTCCGCTTCGGCTTCAAAATCCTCTGAACCGCATTCGC
This sequence comes from Methanosarcinales archaeon, assembly GCA_030672605.1. Taxonomy (GTDB): domain Archaea; phylum Halobacteriota; class Methanosarcinia; order Methanosarcinales; family Methanogasteraceae; genus Methanogaster_C. Next base: position 3,539 of record DAOVGE010000040.1, on the reverse strand, counting down.
ATGGCTCCGGAGGGTTTGCTTCTGTTGGGTCAAGGGGCAACCACTCCTCCTTTGCAACAACAATCTTCCCGCAGCCCTTGCAGTACCAGACCGGAATCGGGGTTGCAAAGAGCCGCTGCCGTGATATGCACCAGTCCCACTCCATGCTCTTTGTCCAGTTATCAAGCCGTATCAACATGTGCGACGGAACCCAATCGATCTCATCAGCGGTGCTGAGAATCTCGTCCTGATCGACCTTTACGTACCACTGTTTCTCTGATAAGATCTCAATTGGGGTTCCGCACCGCCAGCAGGCTCCGACACTCTGCTCCAGAGGTTCCTGCTTGTAGAGCGTTCCTGCAGATTCAAGATCTGATAGGATCGCTTTTCTGCAATCAGAAAGATTCATTCCTTTGTATTTTTCTGCGACCGATGTCATGATCCCATCGCGGTCGATTGCCATGCGGAGTGGGAGATTGTGCTCGATCCACCACCTCACGTCCTGCTTGTCGCCGAACGTGCAGATCATGACGACACCTGTACCGAATGCGGGATCCACCTCCTCGTCAGCGATCACAGGAACATCATAATTGAAGAGCGGGACGCTGATTGTGCCTCCGACAAAGCGTGTGAACCGCTTGTCATCGGGATGCACGGCAACCGCAACGCATGCAGGCAGCAACTCGGGTCTGGTGGTCGCAATCTCAAGATTCTGGCTACCGTTACCATCATCACCGCAATCTCCTGCACCAAAGTAGAGATAGTTGAGATGCGTCTCGCGATCCTCATACTCAACCTCGGCAAACGCGATCGCTGTTCCACATCTCGGGCACCAGTTCACAGGTCCCTCGCGCTGGTAGATCCGCCCGTCAGCGTACATCCGCACAAACGACTTCTGAGTCATGCTGTAATACGTCGGATCCATCGTCACGTACTCGCAGTTCCAGTCAATGGAGAATCCGAGCCCTTTCATCGTATCCTTCATCTTCCGTATGTTTTTCAGGGTCAATTCCCTACACAGGTCTCGGAACTCCGATCGGGGGATCTGATGCCTTGTGATTCCGTATGTCTCCTCCACCTTGACCTCGGTCGGCAGCCCATGGCAGTCCCATCCCTGCGGAAACATCACGTTATAACCCCTCATCCGTTTATATCTTGCCACAAAATCAATATAACACCAATTCAATGAATTTCCGATATGAAGATTGCCCGTGGGATACGGAGGTGGAGTATCAATGATGTACTGTGGTTTATCGGACTCCCAGTCGAATTGATAGACGCTTCCATCGGTCTTCGACCTCCATTTCTGTTCTACTGCCTTATGATCGTATTCCTTTGGAAGTGTGTCCTGCATAGGCATCTCCTGCATTCATTTGATAGGATGATGGTTGATAAAACTTTCCTGATTCTGATGGATTCTGTGGTTTCCAATCTTTGCGCCCTTGCGTCATCGCGTCTTTGCGTTCATCTGATCTAACGCAAGGTCGCAAAGGCGCAGAGACGCAAAGTTGGGAGAGATGCGCCGCGTTTTTTTGCATACGCGAGGGAGCTACCGTTAGCGACCACAGAAAACGTCAGAACCAGAAACTTTCCTGATTCTGATGGATTCTGTGGTTTTTTTTAAACAGTACGTGTTTAGCGATCACCGAACAATAAAGTAGCAAAAGTACATGCTCAATAACTCGTGGCAGGAACCACAAGATTACACAGTCTGCGAAGCAGCGGCGCAGCCATCTCCACAAGAGTTCTGTGTTGATCTCGTGTAATCCCGTGGTTTTTTCGCCGCATCTAAACACATACAAATCGTTTAACTGTTATTGCGACAATCACTGCATAATGAAGTTCGACCCGGATGAGATCAGAAGAAGAGCAGCGCAGGATTTTGAGGCGACATGGAATCTCGGAAGAGAGATAGTCCCGTCTCCTGCGATCAACGAGAGCTATCCCAGGCTCAGATTCGATTACGGAAAGACGCACCCGATATTTGAGACGATACACCTCATAAGAAACGCATATCTGAGAATGGGGTTCGAGGAGACCATGAACCCGCTCATAGTAGAGGATAGAGACGTGTTTCGCCAGTTCGGTTCGGAGGCGCTCGCTGTTCTGGATCGATGCTTCTACCTCGCAGGGCTCCCGCGTCCCGATATCGGGCTATCTGACGAGCGGATCGCGCGGATCAACGATATTGTGGGCAGGAACTTGAGCGCAGGTGACGTCGATATCGTAAAGGAGGTTTTGCACTCGTACAAGAAGGGGGAGATTGAGGGTGATGACTTGATCCCGGCTCTGGCGGGGCGACTCAATTCCGCTGACTCGAAGGTTGCTGTGATGATCGACGAGGTCTTTCCCGAGTTTAAGGAACTGGTTCCGGAGCCGACAACAAAGACGCTTCGCAGCCACATGACCTCTGGCTGGTTCATAACACTCTCGGCACTCGTTTCCAGGCGGGAAGCGCAGCTCAACCTCTTCTCCATAGACCGGTGCTTCAGAAGGGAGCAGTCAGAGGACGCGTCAAGGCTCATGACCTATCATTCAGCCTCGTGCGTTGCGATGGGCGAAGATGTTACGGTTGATTACGGAAAGGCAGTCTCTCAGGCTCTTTTGTCCCAGTTTGGATTCGAGGAGTTCAGGTTCCAGCCGGATGAGAAGCGGAGCAAGTACTACGTGCCCGATACCCAGATCGAGGTCTATGCGTACCATCCGAAGCTGCGCGATTCGGAATCGGGGTCAGCCACGAAGTATGCGGATGGCTGGATCGAGATTGCGACCTTTGGCATGTACTCGCCAATAGCGCTCGCCGCTTACGACATCCCGTACCCGGTGATGAACCTCGGTCTCGGCGTGGAGCGGCTCGCAATGATCCTCTACGACGCAGATGACGTGAGGCTGCTTACGTATCCGCAATTCGGTCAGACACCAATTACTGATCCCAAACTCGCAGCATCGGTATCGGTTGCGCAGTCGCCTGACACGTACACAGGGCTTGCGATCATGCGCGCAATTGTGCGTGTCTGCGAGGAGCACGCAGGTGATCCGAGTCCGTGCAAGTTTTCGGCGTGGGAAGGCGAACTATTCGGGCGCCAGATCAACGTTGTGGTAATTGAGCCAGAGGAGAATACGAAGCTCTGCGGTCCTGCGGCTATGAATGAAGTGATGGTTCACGATGGTAGCGTCCTGGGTGTTCCCAGAATCGAGAAGTGGGACCACGTCTTTAAAGAGGGCGTACCTGCTGGCTTTCGATTCATAGATGCGTTCGCCGCACAGGCAGCGCGTGAGATCGAGGATGCGGCGCGATGCGGTATGGGATGCGAGATCCGGGTCAAGGGCGTCAAGGTGCCCTCAGAGATTAATATTGAGAGTGCATCCTATGCGAACCGGTGGATCACATCCACCAACAAGAAGATCGACATCCGGGGGCCTGTATTTACTATGATACAAATGGATGTTGTGCCAGATACTTTGTGACCTGTTCGTACCCGGCACCTTCACGAAGAATCCGCATATCCACAAGATCAACAACAGTTGACGCAATCCCGTAGTGGCATCTGCCACGCAGA